>NZ_BAAKJE010000046.1:0-218 GCF_059704565.1 Massilia sp. NBRC 108631 | reverse complement strand
GTGTCCATAATCGAATTTGTGGGCACAAATTTGTTGTGCCTTCGATTCGATCATCAGAGATGCTGCCGCTTGAAGTCTAGACGGCGGCGGCTGGACGCTTACGCCGCACCGGAGCCTTGAACCGGACCGGAAATCTGGGAGGCTCCAACATCTGAGAGAATGGAGCCATGAAACGAAAATCCACGAAGTTTTCCCCCGAAGTGATGGAGCGCGCTGTG
>NZ_BAAKJE010000045.1:0-216 GCF_059704565.1 Massilia sp. NBRC 108631 | reverse complement strand
CTGGGAGAGCACCTGCTTTGCAAGCAGGGGGTCGTCGGTTCGATCCCGTCATCCTCCACCACTGCATTTACTCAAGACTACGGGTTTTCGGTAAGTGTAGTAATCGTTCTTTAAAAATTTGGAAGAAGTAAAGATTTATTATTTTCGTTTGATCGCAAGATTGAACGAGGGTAGTGATTGTATGTATCAACAAACGCAACAACGTAGTACTTCTTG
>NZ_BAAKJE010000044.1:0-356 GCF_059704565.1 Massilia sp. NBRC 108631 | reverse complement strand
GTGACTGGGGTGAAGTCGTAACAAGGTAGCCGTATCGGAAGGTGCGGCTGGATCACCTCCTTTCTAGAGTATGGCGCCACGCCAAACGCTCACACTTATCGGCTGTTGAAGATTGAAGAACTCAGGGGGATTAGCTCAGCTGGGAGAGCACCTGCTTTGCAAGCAGGGGGTCGTCGGTTCGATCCCGTCATCCTCCACCACTACAGTTCAAACGTAAGCATAGGTGCTTAGGTTTGAGTTGTATCGTTCTTTAAAAATTTGGAAGAAGTAAAGATTTATTATTTTCGTTTGATCGCAAGATTGAACGAGGGTAGTGATTGTATGTATCAACAAACGCAACAACGTAGTACTTCTTG
>NZ_BAAKJE010000043.1:0-299 GCF_059704565.1 Massilia sp. NBRC 108631 | reverse complement strand
CCTATAACATTGATAAGTTGTAGGCGAGAAGTGCGCATGTTGTGCGTAGTTGATACGCAATCGCTACATAATAAATCTGAATTCTTCCAAGTTTTAAAGCTGTTGCAGCGCCAGAGCGCTGCAAAGCTTACAAGTCAAAGCCTGATGACCATAGCAAATCGGTCCCACCCCTTCCCATCCCGAACAGGACCGTGAAACGATTTTGCGCCGATGATAGTGCTGCAACCAGTGTGAAAGTAGGTTATCGTCAGGCTAGTTATATGAAAAAGCCCCGCCAGTGATCTGGTGGGGCTTTTTTG
>NZ_BAAKJE010000042.1:0-56559 GCF_059704565.1 Massilia sp. NBRC 108631 | reverse complement strand
ATCAGGCGCGCGCATTCCAGCAGGCCGTACATGAACAGCAGGAAGAGCGGCAGCGCCAGCGCCAGTTCGATCAGCAGCACGCCGGCGGCCGGACGCCGAAGAGTACGTCTGCGGCCATGTTCAACGCAGTGTCTAGTTCTCATAGCGCATCACCACTGCCGTCTGCAGCTGCAAGCCGTTGGCGCCCAGCAGCCAGCCGCTCAGGCCGTCCCAGCCCACCGGATGCACGGTGAAGCCGAGCTTGACCTTCAAGCGCTGCGGCATGGTGGCGCTGCCGCAGAAGCCGGGATCGCAGTCGACTTCGAACTCCAGCTCCCCGGTGCTGACCTGGGCGTCGGCCAGCGCCGCCATCACCTGCGCCAGCGCCTGCGCCTCGGCCTGGTCGTAGCTGCCCTTTCTGGCCATCTGCAGGCGCGGCATGGCGGCCAGCTGGCGCGCGGCCTGGTAGGCCACCTTGTCCAGTACCACGAACTGGCGCACGGCGCTGCCCAGCGTCAGCAGGCAGGGCGCGAAGAACAGCATCATCAGCAGGATCAGCGCCAATTCCAGCGCAATCACGCCGCGCGCCCGGCGGCCGGGTGGCGGCGCCTTCATCGGTACAGCTCCACCGCGCCGGCCAGCGTGCTTTCCTCCACCACGCCGGCGAACTCGCCGCGCACGCCGCCCGCGCCGGCCTGCTCCATCAGGAAGAACTGCGCCAGCGCCAGCACCGGCGCCTCGGTGAGCGCGCCGGGCGGCGCCGGACAGTCCAGCAAGGGAATCACCAGCAGGCGGCGCAGCGCCAGGCCGGGCTGGGCCGGCGCCAGATAATAGGCGGCGGTGGTTTGGAAATAGGCCGGCGTGTTGTAATTGGGCGCCGCGGGCAGTGCTCCGGCGGCCACCGGATACAGCCACGGCCACTGGTTACGGCTGATGGCGGCGCCGTTTGCCGACTGGCGCGCGCCGCTGTAGGCCCACAGCGGACCGTAGTCGGCCGCGCCGGCCGCGCTGGCCCGGTCGGCCATGGTGTTGTAGGGCTGGCCGGGCGCAGCCGGCGCCGGGGTGGCGCTGGCGGCGGCGGGCGCGGGCGACATCCAGCTGCCCGCGCCGTTGTACTGCCGCACATTGGTGTCGGGCGGCGCAGTGGCCGGCAGGCAGGCCAGCGGGCCCGCGCCGTACACGCCCAGGCGCGAATTGAGCTGCTCGCCCAGCGTGAACGCGGCCGGACGGCGCAGCCGCAGCGTGGCGCCCGCCACGCGTGGCAGCTGTACCGTGCCGGTGCACATGAACGGCGCCAGCACCGCGTCGGCGGTATGGTCCACCATCCCGGCAGGCCCGGCGCCGGCAGGCTGGATCGGGTCGGCCAGGAAGTACTCCGCCGCCTCGGTGTTGTGTTCCGGGTTCAGCTTGAGCAGGTTGTAGGACACGCCGAAGCGGAAGCCATGCTGCAGCAGTTCCTGCGCGGCGCCGCCGGCGGCGCCTGCATTGTTGCGCGTGCCCGTGGCCGGCCCCATGGCGCACACCGCCAGCGGCGTGACGCGCGTCCCGGCGCGCCCGGCCACGGCGCGGGCGGCGGCGGTGGCATTGGCGGCCGCACCCAGCATGCCGAGAAACGCGCTGTTGACGGGCGCCACCGTGAGCTTGCCGCTATCCACCCTGGCGTAGGCCACGCCGGCGGGCGCCGCGGCAGCCGAGCCGGCGTCCAGCCAGGCCGCGTCCGGCGCGTCCGGCGTGGCGCTGAACTGCAGGGCGCCGGACTGCCAGCTCACGCTGGCGCCGAAATGGACGTCGGCGGCGGCCGCCGCAGCCGCCTTCGCGGCGGCGTCGTTGACCCCGGCCGCGGTGCCGTTGAGCGAGCGCGCGGCGGCCAGCGCCACCGCGTCCGCATAGTTCTGCAACTGCACCCGGCGCTGGTACACCAGGGCCAGCTCCAGCGCCATCCCGGCCGCGCACAGCAGCACCGGCAGCAGCAGCGCGAACAGCAAGGTGAGCACGCCGCGCTGGCGGGCCGCGATGCGGCGTGCACAGGGCGCAAGGGCTGTCATTTTGCACCGCTCACGCCGATGGTGAAGCTGCCCTGCTGCGGCGCCGCTTCGGCAAAGCCCTTCTGATAGCGGCCCTGCGCCTGGCTGGCGGCGCGGCCGTCCACGCCGGCGGCCTGGCCATCGCCCCGCGCCTGGGCCTGGCGGGCCGCGTCCGGGTTGGCGATCTGCAGCGCCAGCGCGGCACGGGTGGCGCTGCCGAATGGCGGCACGGATAGCCCGGGCGGCGCCGCGCCGCCGCCGGCGCAAGCCGACAACAGCACGGAAAACGCAGCCGGAAGCAACGCCGGCAAGCGCGCCGGCAACGGCAGCCGGGTGCGGGACGGGCGTGGTGTCATGGCAATCCTCCTTGCGGGCCTGCACCCAGGAACAGCAGGCCGCGCTCCGGCGGCGCCATGCTGCCGGTGGGCAGCGGCTGGCCGGGGGGCAGCGGTTTGACCAGGTGGGCGGTGATGACGAACAGCAGCTCGCTGCGGTCATGCTGGAAATCGGTGCTGCGGAACAGCGCCCCCAGCACCGGCAGCTCGCCAAGCAGCGGCAAGCCCTTGACGCTGGTGTTTTGCGTGTTGCGTATCAGCCCGCCAATGGCGAAGCTCTGACCGTCGTACAGTTGCACCGTGGTGCTGGCGCGGCGCGTGGTGATCAGCGGCAGCAGCGCGCCGCCGCTGAAGCCGCTGGCCGAGATGCCCACGCCCTCGCGCGACAGCTCCGACACTTCCGGCGCCACCCGCAGGTTGATGCGCCCGCCGGCCAGCACCGTGGGCGTAAAGCGCAGGCCCACGCCGAACTCCTTCTCTTCCAGCGTGACCTTGTCGCGGTCCTGCGCCACCGGAATGAAGATCTTGCCGCCGGCCAGGAAGCTGCCCTCCTGGCCGCTGATTGCCATCACGGTGGGCTCGGCCAGGATGCGCACCAGGCCGTCCTTGCGCTCGGCGTCCAGCGTGAAACGGCGCTTGTCGCCCTTGACCACGTCGAGCCGGCCGCCGGCGGTGCCGGTGAGGAAGCTGGACAGCACAGTGGCGGCCCAGCCGCCGCCGGCGTAGTGCAGCATCACGCCGGCCTCCAGCTTATCGAGCAGGGTCTTGGACACTTCGGCGATCTTCACCTCCAGCATCACCTGCTGCGGCGCCGTCACCGACAGCAGGTTGACCACGCGGCTCAGGCTCAATCCGGCCACCGCCGGCACCGCACCGGAAGGCACGGCCGAGGGCAGCGCCGGCGGCGGCGCCTTGTCCTCCGCTGCGCGCGGGCTGGCCAGCGCCTGCACCGGACGCCGCACATAGGCGTGCGCCAGCTCCAGCACGTTCATCAGCGTGGCGCCGTCCTCCACGGTGCCGCTCAGCACCAGCGCGTCCGCCGCCGCCGTGACGCGGATGTTCTTCTCATGCGGCATCAGCTGCGCCAGCGACGCCTGCAGGCCGGCCACGTCCATGCCCACCACCAGGTCGATCAGGCTGCATTTGCCGCTCTTGCCCTGCACCACCATATTGGTGCTGCCGATGTCGACCCCGGCCACATACAGCGTGTCCGGCGCCACCAGCATTGCCTGCGCCACGGCCGGGTTGCCGATGCTGCGGCTGGCCACCGCTTCCGGCATGCGCAGCAAGGTCGATTTGCCGGGCTGCAGCGCCATGCTGTGCTGGGCCGGGGTATCGCCGGTGCAGCGCGGCCCGTCGCTGGCGGACGGCGCCTGGCGGGGCGCCGGCGGGTTAGCCTTGTGCGCTGCGGCCGCAGCGGCGGGCGCGGCGGCTATCGGCGCAGCCACCGCTACGGCCGCCGCCGCAGGGACGGCCGGGATGCGCGGCGTGCGCGCCGCCAGCGCCGGCTGCGCACAGCACGCCAGCAGCGCAAGCACGGGCATGGATTTCATGGCGCGCATCACAAGCACTCCCGGCTGCTGTGCAGGCCGTTGATGACGCCGATGCAATGGCGCGCGGGCGCCACCGCCAGCTGGGCACGCGGTGCGGGCGCAGCCGCAGCTGACAGCGCGGACCGCGGCGGCTCGGCGGACGCCGCCGGTTCGGGCGCCGGGGCCGGCTCCGCGATGCCCAGCAGCGTGCCCTTGGTAGCGCCCGCCGTCACGCCCGGCCTGGGGTCGACCTGGTTGCGCAGCGCCAGCGACAGCGTGCCCACGCTGCGCGCCAGGTCCAGGTGCTCGGCCTGTTCGGGCGTCACTTCCAGCGTCACCGCATTGACCACGCGCGGCTTGGTGTCGTCGCGGCTCACTTCCTGCGCCACCGCCAGCACCAGGATGCGCTCCAGCACGATCTTGGAAATGTCGCGCTCGTGCAGGCGCTCGCCGGCCCGGGTGTGCACGATGATGTCGACGAAATTGCCCGGCAGCGCAAAGCCGGCCACGCCCACCACGTCGTTGACGCGCACCGTGATGGCGCGCTTGCCCTCGGCGATCAGCGCCGACAGCCCGCCCAGCGTGCCGGCCGGCGCCAGCTTGGCCTCGCTCAGCGGCTCGCCGCGCAGCACGCTGGTCTTCAGCACCCGGCCGTTCAGCCTGGCCGGGTCGCGCAGCGCGCCCGGCGGCAGCGAGTCGGCCGGCCAGTCGGCCAGCTTGAACATGTCCGGCGCCAGGCGCTGGCCCAGGTTGACGTCGGCCGCCGCCACCACGATGCGGCCGGCCGTGCCGGGCGTTTGCCGCAGCAGCCAGCGCGACGCCAGCAGCACCGCCGCCAGCCCCAGGGCCACGGCCAGCCCCAGCATCAGGTAGGCGCGCCGGTTTTTCATGCCGCCCTCGCCCGCAGCGCGGCCGGCCCGGCCTCGTCCCCGCCGGGGACGACAGCCGGCGCGCAGGTGGCGAACATGCTGGACCAGGCCTGCTCCAGCGCCATCACCGTCAGGCGCGGCGCCTGGCCCGCGTAGCCGGCGAAGTCGGCGATGCGGCCCAGGATCTCGCGCGGATAGCTGGCCAGCAGCGGCTGGCCGCTGCCACGGTGCAGCTCTTCGATCAGGTAACGCAGCCCGGCGTCGTCCAGCGCCACGCCGGCGGCGCGGCACTGCTGGCGGAACAGGGTGCGGTAACTCGCTTCGCTGAGCGCGCCAACGTGGATCTTGTAGCCCAGCCGGCGCAGCGCCGAGCCGTCCAGCAGCGCCTGCGGCGCCAGGTTGGTGGCGAACACCAGCATGGCGCCGAACGGCATGGCGAACTTGTGCCCGCCTTGCAGCGACAGCTGGTCCTGGCCCGCGTCGAGCGGCTGGATCAGGCGGTTCAGCAGCGCCGGCGCCGCCATGCGCTGGCGGCCCAGGTCGTCGATGATGAGCAGGCCATGGCTGGCCTTGCAATGCGGCGGCGCCTGGTAGCAGCCGGAAAACGCGTCGTGGCGCAGTTCCAGCATGGACTCGTCCAGCTCGGCGCCCAGCGGCACCACGGGGCGCTGGCACAGCACCCAGCGCGCGTCCGTGCTGCGCCGCTCCAACGGCTGGCGCGCCGCCGTGCCCGGCGGCAGGGACGGCGCCAGGTGCAGCGCCGGATCGTACAGCTGCACGATCTCCTGGCCCACCGCCACCGCGTGCGGCACCAGCACCGTGCCCTGCAGCAGGCGGCCCAGCTTGCGCGCCAGCGTGCTCTTGCCGCTGCCGGGCGGACCGTACAGCAGCATCGAGCGGCCGGCGTGCATGGCCGCGCCGATCAGGTTGCGCACCGCCGGCTCCAGCCCGGCCTCGCCGAACACCGCTTCCACGTCTTCCGCACTGGGCACCGGCAGCTGGAGCGCCTGGCGCGCCGCCATGGCGCACCAGGCCTCCAGCGTGACCGGCGCCGGCCCCTGGTAGGGCGAGCGCTGCAGCCAGCCGGCCGCGCGCTGCTTGCCGGCGCCGGTCAGCTGGTATTGCACGTCGATGTCGGCGTCGCCGCGCCAGGCCACCTCGGCCAGCTGCTCGGCCACCATGAAATCGAGCGCCTCGCGCAGCACATTGATCGACAGCCGCAGGCGGGTGGCCAGGATGGGCAAGTGGGTGCGCCCGGCAGCGTAGATGGCCTTGGCGGCCAGTTCCACGATCAGCTGCAACTCCAGCCCGGTCTCGCGCGCGGTCCTGGGCTGCGGCGGCAGCGCGCCATGCGCGTCCTCGTCGCTGCGGGCAGCCGGCAGTGCGGTGGCAAAGTCCATCATGCGATACTCCTGATAAGTGTTGCGATGAGGAATTGATACTAGCAACGGCTTGCCTGGCGGATATTGAGTTACAGCAAAGCTTACGCACGGCAATGCGGTGCCAGCACCACCCCCAGCGTGCCCAGCGCCACGGCCACGCCGTAAGGCATGCCGCCCACGCTCTGGGCCGGCTGCAGCGGCACCGGCTGCAGCGGCACCCCGGCCAGGCGCAGCAGCCAGGGCAGCAAGGTGGCGCGCAGATTGGCCCAGCCGCGCCGCCACTGCCCGCTGGCCGCCATCAGCGCCAGCGCCAGCACGCCGCCGGCGGCAAAGCTGAGCAGGGCGACGTCGAGTGCCTGCAGCGGACCGGTGAAGGCGCCCACCATGGCCATCAGCTTGACGTCGCCGGCGGCCATGCCGCGCAGCAGGTACAGCGGCAAATACAGGAAAAAGCCGGCCAGCAGGCCCGCCAGCCACTGCGACAGCAGCGCCCACGGCGGTCCGGCCAGGCCGTGCAGCACCAGCGCCAGCAGCAGGCCGCCGAGCACCAGTACGTTGGGGATCTTGCGCAGCGCCAGGTCGGTCACCGCCGCCTGCAAGACCAGCCACAGCAATATCACTTCGCTAGCAGTCCACATGGCGAACTCCGGACGGAAAAAGGGCGCGCCGCGGCGGCACGGCGCGCCCGGGCCACCCATCAGGGCGTGACGGCCATGCTGGTGACGATGTCCTCGAAGGCCGCCTCGATGGCGTCCCTGAGCGGACCGAACGCGGCGGCAATCGCACCGGCCATGACCGCCGCGATCAAGCCGTACTCGATGGCGGTGATACCTTCCTCATCCCGGGCGAAGTGCCGGGCTGCCTGCATAAAACTGTTCATGATGTACCCCTTGAAAAGAAATCAAAGCTACGCCCTGGCGCGGCCCGGCTGCAGTCCGGCGGCCATTGGAACCACTATATTCCGGCCAGTTTCGGCGACGTTGATTGTGCGCAAGTTTTCCTCTGGGAATCTTTCCGGCCGGGGCGCGAGACCATGTGTGGTATGAACGAAACTGTTTTACATCAAACTTTCAGGGAATGGCCGCAGTGGCGAGCGCTTGCGCTCGTCATTGGGGGGTAGAATCGTGGCGTTTTAGCAGAAATATCGCACGCTGGAATTGCCTATAATACAAAAAGGTATTATTCTGCTTAGCTGTCTTTTGGAAAGGCCTCGTGCTTATGAGCACTGTACGCCTTGGTGCCGTGATCAGAGAACGACGATGGATTCCCTACTGAAACACATGGTGGACATGACTGGCCACCGCGATCACACGATGCTGGACGTGTCGGTTATATCCGCCGTCCAGGAGCTGGCTGGCGCGCGGCAGACCCGCGTGCTGACGCTCACCTCGGTGCGCGGCCAGATCTTCGTGCGTCCGCGCGCCATCATCGTGTCGGGCAGTCCGGCCCGCATGGAAGAGCATGCCGACCCATCGTGCGCAGGCGATCCCATCAGCCAGTTTCCCGCCCTGGCCGACTGCATCGCGCGCCACGAAGCGTCGGCCGACCAGGTCGACGCCAACGGCAACCACACGCTGTGGCTGCCGATCTGGCTGGGCGACAAGGCCAACACCTGCCTGGAAATCGTCAATCCCACGCCCTACACCAGCGAAACCATCCACATCGTGGGCGGCATCGTCAGCGTCTACCGCAATTTCCAGAACCTGCTCGACTACAGCGAGCGCGACTCGCTGACCGGCCTGCTCAACCGCAAGACCTTCGACGACCAGCTGGCCAAGATGCTGCAAGCCAGCACCGCCGAGCAGGACGCGCTGGCGCTGCCGCCGGGCGAGCTGGAGCGGCGCCAGCATAACGACCAGGAAAAGCAGTGGCTGGCGGTGGTCGACGTGGACCACTTCAAGCACGTCAACGACAAGTTCGGCCACCTGTACGGCGACGAGGTGCTGATCCTGATCGCCAACCTGCTGACCTCGTCCTTCCGCGCGCAGGACCGCGTGTTCCGCTTCGGCGGCGAGGAGTTCGTGGTGCTGCTGCGCTCGACCTCGCAGGACAACGCGCACCGCATCATCGACCGCTTCCGCGCCAATGTCGAAACGCACGAGTTCCCGCAGGTGGGCAAGGTGACGGTCAGCATCGGCTACGTCAGCATCAGCGCCTATCAGGCGCCGGTGATCATCCTCGGCCAGGCCGACCAGGCGCTGTACTATGCCAAGAGCCACGGCCGCAACAAAGTGTGCCACTACGACGAGCTGGTCAGCGGCGGCCTGCTGCAGGTGATCGAATCGAACGACGAGGCCGAGTTCTTCTAAGCCGGCCCGGCCAGCCGGGCCTATCTAACCCGCCAGGGTGAGAAAGCGCATCGGGTCGACATTCCACTTCGCCGGCGACTCATGGCCGACGATCTTGTCGCCGCCGCCAAAGCCCAGTCCGCGCGCCAGATCCACCGTTTCCGGCTTGATGTAGACATTGTTCCTGGTGTGGAAGAAGACATTGACCTTGGGCGCCAGCAGATTGGTTTCGTGCGGCTCGACCACCACGCCCAGGCGGCCCGACTCCAGCATCACCATGGTGCCCACCGGATAGATGCCGACGCAGCGCATGAATTCCTGCGCGTACACCGGGTTGAAGTGGAACTTGCTCCACTCGTAGATCTTGCGCAGCGCGGCGGCCGCCGGCATGCCCTTGTGATAGCAGCGATCGGCGGTGATGGCGTCATATACGTCGACGATGGCAGCCATTTGCGCCAGTTCGCTGATGGCGTCGCCGGACAGCTTGTTCGGGTAGCCGCTGCCGTCGCGCCGCTCGTGGTGGTGCAGCGTGATGTCGAGCGCGATGTCGTTGACCTCCGGCGACTGGCGCAGGATATCGAAACCATCCTGCGGATGCTTGCGGACGATGGCGAATTCCTCGTCCGTCAGCGCGGCCGGCTTGTTCAGCACGGCGTCCGGCACCAGCGCCTTGCCGGTGTCGTGCAGCAGCCCCCCCAAGCCCGCCTGGCGCGTGATGTCCGGATCCATGCCGCGCGAATTGCAGAACGCCACCAGCAGCGCGCACACGCTCACCGAGTGCAGAAACGTGTAATCGTCCTTGTTCTTGATGCGCAGCAGCCCGACCAGCGCGCCCGGATTGCGCAGGATGGACTCGGTGATGTTCTGCACCACCGGCTGCACCTGGCCGATCTCGATGGCCTTGCCCAGGCGCGCGTCGCGCATCACCGTGCGCACCAGGCTGGACGCCTGGTGCCGGACCTGCGCCGCGCGCGACAGCTCCTCGCCCAGCGACACCCGGGTCACCAGCGCCGGCTTGGCGGCCAGTTCGGTCAGTTCGCGCTCGGTGGCCAAATTGGCCTCGTCCAGCGTGGGCGCGTCCTGCACATCCAGTCCCTTGGAACTGTCGATCACCACGTCATGGATGCCGGCCTTCAGGATCTTGCGGATCTCGTCCTCACTGCTGATGACGAAACGGTTGCGGATGAACGGATGGGTCATCCAGTCGCAACTGAGGTCATGGATATACATGCCCACTGCCAGCTGGGAAGAATCAACTTTCTTGAGCATACGGGGCCTGCAAACGCGGTAAACGATAGGGAGGGGTTAGAATCAGTATAACAAATAGTTTCCACCCGGATTTACACTTTTGTCCTGAACATAGCCCCACGCCACATGGAATTACGCCAACTCCGCTATTTCGTCGCGATCGTCGACCACGGCGCGCTGTCGCGCGCGGCCACGGTGCTGCACGTGGCGCAGCCGGCGCTGACGCAACAGCTGCGCCAGCTGGAGGAAGAACTGGGCGCCCAGTTGCTGCACCGTTCCGCGCAGGGCGTGCTCAGCACCGACGCCGGCAAGGTGTTCTACGAGCACGCCCAGGCCATCCTGAAGCAGGTGGCGGACGCCAAATCGGCCGTCACCCAGTCCGCCGAGCGGCCCAGCGGCAGCGTCACCTTGGGCCTGCCGCACAGCATCTCGGGCGCGCTGGCGCTGCCGCTGCTGTCCGCCGCGCGCGCCCAGTTCCCCGAAATTACCTTGCAGCTGACCGAAGAACTGACCGGCAACCTGGCCGAGCAGCTCAAATCCGGCCGCGTCAACCTGGCCGTGCTGTTCGACGACGGCCAGCTATCGCCCTTCGTCTGCACCCCGCTGGTGGAAGAAGAGCTGCGCTTCATCTGCCGCGCCGGCTCGCCCTGGGCCGCAGGGCGCGACAAGGTCACGCTGGCGCAAGCGCTGGCGGCCCAGCTGATCCTGCCCGGGCCGCAGCACGGCGTGCGGCCGCGCATCGAAAGCGTGGCGCGCGGCGCCGGGCTGGCCACCGCCAACGTCATAGAAATCAACTCCATCGCCATCCTGAAATCCGCCCTGCTGGCCGACATGGGCGCGACCATTTTGCCTGTGGCGCCGGTGCTGGCCGAGATCGAGCGCGGCGCCATGGTGGCCCTGCCGATCGAGCAGCCGTCCATCTCGCGCACGGTGGTGCTGTGCGGCTCCAAGAACATCCCCCTGACCAACGCCGGCGCCGCCGTCAGCCGCCTGGCCTGCCAGGTGGCCGCCGACCTCTGCCACAGCCACTACTGGCTGGGCGCCCGCCTGCTCTAAATCCCCCCTTTCCCCACCGACAAATGGGGTCAGGGTTAATTTCCGCAGCGTTCCATCATTTTTTCTTATACCCCCATTGGCAATCGGTATTTCCGTATACGTCAACTAAGCCCTACACTGAAACATTGGTAATGCCGCCCACCGGCGGCGTTACGGCAGCACCTGCTGTGCCTTACCCGGCGCGGCGCAGGAGCGGCGAACCACCCGAACACCATTTGGAGACATCACCATGGCCGACAATACGGCACCAGCACAGGCGCCTTCGCGCCTGACCAGCGTCACGCTCGACGACAAATACACCGCCACCGCCGGCAGCATCTTCCTGTCCGGCATCCAGGCCCTGGTGCGCCTGCCGATGATGCAGCAGATCCGCGACGCCGCCGCCGGCCTGAATACCGCCGGCTTCATCTCCGGCTACCGCGGCTCGCCGCTGGGCGGCCTGGACGAGACCCTGTGGAAGGCCAAGCCGCACCTGGAACAGCACCATGTGCAGTTCATCCCGGGCGTCAACGAGGACCTGGCCGCGACCGCCGTGTGGGGCTCGCAGCAGGTGGACCTGATCGGCGAGAGCAAGTACGACGGCGTGTTCGCCATGTGGTACGGCAAGGGCCCGGGTGTGGACCGCTGCGGCGATGTCTTCAAGCACATGAACCATGCCGGCACCTCGAAGCACGGCGGCGTGCTGCTGGTGGCCGGCGACGACCACGGCGCCTACTCGTCCACCCTGCCGCACCAGTCCGACCACATCTTCTCGGCCTGCATGATCCCGGTGCTGTACCCCTGCAACGTGCAGGAATACCTGGACCTGGGCGTGCACGGCTGGGCCATGTCGCGCTTTTCCGGCTGCGCGGTGGCCTTCAAGGCGCTGGCCGACACGGTCGAATCGTCGGCCTCCATCGACGCCGACCCCTTCCGCGTGGAGGTCAGGCTGCCGAAGGAGTTCCATATGCCGGAAGGCGGCCTGAACGCCCGCCTGTCGGCCATCCCGCTGGGCCAGCAGGCGCGCAACCAGGAAGCGCTGATGCAGGACTATAAGATCTACGCCGCCCTCGCCTATGCCCGCGAAAACAAGCTGAACCACACCACCATCGACTCCAAGGACGCCAAGCTGGGCATCATCGCCTCCGGCAAGTCCTACCTGGACGTGCTGGAAGCGCTGGAAGAACTGGGCATCGACGAAGCCATGGCCGCCACCGTCGGCCTGCGCCTGTTCAAGGTGGCCATGCCGTGGCCGCTGGAGCCGGACAGCGTGCGCGAATTCGCGCAGGGCCTGGACGAGATCCTGGTGGTGGAAGAGAAGCGCCAGTTCGTCGAATACCAGCTCAAGGAGCAACTGTACAACTGGCGCGACGACGTGCGTCCGCGCGTGATCGGCAAGTTCGACGACAAGGGCGAATGGGTGGCCCCGCGCGGCGAATGGCTGCTGCCGCCCAAGGCCGATTTCTCGGTGTCGCAGGTGGCGCGCGTGATCGCCTCGCGCGTCAAGCAGTACATCACCGACACCAACATCCAGGACCAGATCAAGGCCCGCCTGACCTTCCTGGACGCCAAGGACGCGGTACTGAAGAAAGCCATCAACACGCCGTTCCGCCCGGCCTTCTACTGCTCCGGCTGCCCGCACAACACCTCCACCAAGGTCCCGGACGGTTCCTTCGCGCTGGCCGGCATCGGTTGCCACGTGATGGCCACCTCGATCTACCCCGAGTACAACAAGCTGACCACCCACATGGGCGGCGAAGGCGCGCCGTGGATCGGCCAGGCCGCGTTCTCGAAAGTGCCGCACGTGTTCCAGAACCTGGGCGACGGCACCTACTTCCACTCCGGCTACCTGGCGATCCGCGCCGCCGTGGCGGCCAAGGTCAACATCACCTACAAGATCCTGTACAACGATGCCGTAGCCATGACCGGCGGCCAGCCGGTGGACGGCACCGTCTCGGTGCCAATGATCGCGCAGCAGATGGCCGCCGAGGGCGTCAAGCGCATCGCGCTGGTGACCGAAGACCTGAGCCGCTACACCGACCGCTCCGCCCTGCCTGCCATCGTCTCGCTGCACGACCGCAAGGAGATCGACGCGGTACAGCGCGAACTGCGCGAACTGGAAGGCTGCTCGGTGCTGATCTACGACCAGACCTGCGCCGCCGAGAAGCGCCGCCGCCGCAAAAAGGGCGAGTTCCCCGACCCGAACAAGCGCATGGTCATCAACGAAGCGGTGTGCGAAGGCTGCGGCGACTGCGGCGTGCAGTCCAACTGCGTGTCCATCCTGCCCAAGGAAACCGACTTCGGCCGCAAGCGCACCATCGACCAGTCCTCCTGCAACAAGGACTACTCGTGCGTGAAGGGCTTCTGCCCGTCGTTCGTGACGGTGGAAGGCGGCGCGCTGAAGAAATCGAAGACCGGCGTGAGCAAGGACAAGAGCGTCGGCGACGGCTGGGAAGAACTGCCGCAGCCAACGCTGCCGGCCTGCGAGCAGCCGTACAACATCCTCATCAACGGCATCGGCGGCACCGGCGTGATTACCGTCGGCGCGCTGATGGGCATGGCCGCGCACCTGGAAGGCAAAGGCGCGTCGGTGCTGGACATGACCGGCATGTCGCAGAAAAACGGTTCGGTCACCTCGCACGTGAAAGTGGCCAAGTCGCCGTCGCACCTGCGCGCGCAGCGCATCGCCACCGGCGAGGCCGACCTGATCCTGGGCTGCGACATGCTGACCGCCGGCGCGGCCGATGCGGTATCGAAGATGCGTCCGGGCCGCACGCTGGCCGTGGTCAACCTGCACGAGCAGCCGCCCGGCACCTTCGCGCAACAGGCCGACTGGCAGTACCCGGCCGCCGAAGTGCGCGCGCTGATCGAGGAATCGGTGGGCGCGGCCCAGTACCACAGCGCCGACTTCATCGACGCCACCAAGCTGGCCACCGCGCTGATGGGCGATTCGATCGCCGCCAACCTGTTCATGCTGGGCTACGCCTGGCAGCGCGGCCGCATCCCGCTGACGGAAGCGTCGCTGCTGCGCGCCATCGAACTGAATGGCGTGGGCGTGGAAGCGAACAAGAAGAGCTTCCTGTGGGGCCGCCGCGCCGCCGTGGACCTGAAGCGCGTGGAGAAGACCGCGATTCCAAGTCAGGCCATCGTGGTGCAGATGCCGCAAAGCCTGGAAGCGGTGATCAAGAAGCGCGTCGAGTTCCTGACCGGCTACCAGGACGCCGGCTACGCCGCGTCGTACGAACAGCTGGTGCAACAGGTGCGCGCCAAGGATGCCGGCCTGAACCTGGGCAACAAGCTGTCCATGGCAGTGGCCAAGTCGCTCTCCAAGCTGATGGCCTACAAGGACGAGTACGAAGTGGCGCGCCTGTACACCGACGGCCGCTTCGTCGAGCAGCTGCAGTCCCAGTTCGAAGGCAACTTCTCGCTGAAGTTCAACCTGGCGCCGCCGCTGCTGGCCAAGAAGGACGCCAAGGGCCACCTGGTGAAAGCCGAATTCGGCTCGTGGATGTGGAGCGCATTCAAGCTGCTGGCCAAGCTGAAAGGCCTGCGCGGCGGTGCGTTCGACATCTTCGGCTACACGGAAGAGCGTAAGATGGAACGCGCGCTGATCGCCGAGTACCGCGAACTGGTCGGCACCGTGCTGGCACAGTTGAACGCCGGCAACTACGACACGGCCGTGGCGCTGGCGCAACTGCCGGAGAAGATCCGCGGCTTCGGCCATGTGAAGGAAAAAGCGGTGGCCGAGTTCCGCGCCGAGAAAGCGCGCCTGCTGGCCGCCTTGGGCGGCGGGCACCAGCACGCCGCGTGATAAGACCTCGGGTCGGACCTGCCGGGTCCGACCCCGGCATTTTCCGCTTGACTTGACGTTAACGTAAACGTCATATAATCAAAATTCTCGCGTTCCAGAACGACAAGGACACCCATGAACGACCTCTCCGCTCCGAAACTCGCCGCCGTGCCCGAGCAGGCCAAGCTGGCCAACAAGGTACGCTTCGTCACCGCCGCCTCGCTGTTCGACGGCCACGACGCCTCGATCAACATCATGCGCCGCATCCTGCAGTCGAACGGCGTGGAAGTGGTGCACCTGGGCCACAACCGTTCGGTGGACGAAGTGGTCACCGCCGCGCTGGCGGAGGATGTGCAAGGCATCGCCATCTCCAGCTACCAGGGCGGCCACGTCGAGTACTTCAAATACATGCTGGACCTGCTGCGCGAACGCGGCGGCGCCCACATCAAGGTGTTCGGCGGCGGCGGCGGCGTGATCGTGCCGGAGGAAATCGCCGACCTGCACGCCTATGGCGTGACCCGCATCTTCAGCCCGGAAGACGGCCAGCGCATGGGCCTGGTGGGCATGATCCAGTGGATGGTGCAGCAATGCGACATCGACCTGTCCCAGTATTCCCCGACCGCGCTGGCGCCACTGCGCGAAGGCAGCGTGGCGGACCGCCACCGTCCGCTGGCCCAGCTGATCACGGCGCTGGAAAACGAGAAGGCCACGCCCGAGCTGCGCGCTGAACTGCGCGCCGCGGCCGAAAACCTGCCGGTACCTGCGCTGGGCATCACCGGCACCGGCGGCGCCGGCAAGTCCTCGCTGACCGATGAGCTGATCCGCCGCATCCGCCTGGACCAGGGCGACGCGCTCAACCTCGCCGTCATCTCCATCGACCCGTCGCGCCGCAAATCCGGCGGCGCACTGCTGGGCGACCGCATCCGCATGAACGCCATCGCCCCGTGGGCCGGACAAGCGCGCGTGTTCATGCGCTCGCTGGCCACGCGCGAAGCGGGCTCCGAAATTTCGCAGGCGCTGCCGGACGTGATCGCCGCCTGCAAGGTGGCCGGCTTCGACCTGGTGATCGTCGAGACCTCCGGCATCGGCCAGGGCGACGCCGCCATCGTGCCGCACGTCGACGTCTCCATGTACGTGATGACGCCCGAATTCGGCGCCGCTTCGCAGCTGGAAAAAATCGACATGCTCGATTTCGCCGACTTCATCGCCATCAACAAATTCGACCGCAAGGGCGCGCAGGACGCGCTGCGCGACGTGGCCAAGCAATACCAGCGCAACCGCGAACTGTGGAGCCGGCGCCCCGACGAAATGCCGGTGTACGGCACCCAGGCGTCGCGCTTCAACGACGACGGCGTGACCGCGCTGTACCAGGGCCTGGTGGGCAAGCTGGCCGAATTCGGCATGAAGACCGTGCCGGGCGCGCTGGCCAAGTCCGAAGTACGCTTTAGCAGCGGCAAGAACGTGATCGTGCCGCCGGCGCGCGCGCGCTACCTGGCCGAGATTTCGGACACCGTGCGCGGCTACCACAAGAACACCGCCAAGCAGGTGAAACTGGCGCGCGAGCGCCAGCAGCTGCGCGAATCGAAGCGCATGCTGGCCGCCGCCAAGGCCGGCCTGGACCTGGGCGCCGATTTCGACGAACTGATCGCCGAGCGCGACAGCGCCATGGAAGCCGGCGCCAAGAAGCTGCTGGCCCAGTGGCCGGACATGCAGGCCGCCTACGCCGGCGACGACTACGTGGTGAAAATCCGCGACAAGGAAATCCGCACCCGCCTGATCTCGCACACGCTGTCCGGCACCAAGGTGCGCAAGGTGGCGCTGCCGCGCTACGAGGACGACGGCGAAGTGCTGCGCTTCCTGATGTCCGAGAACGTGCCGGGATCCTTCCCGTTCACGGCCGGCGTGTTCGCCTTCAAGCGCGAAGGCGAAGACCCGACCCGCATGTTCGCCGGCGAAGGCGACGCGTTCCGCACCAACCGCCGCTTCAAGCTGGTCTCCACCGGCATGGACGCCAAGCGCCTGTCGACCGCGTTCGACTCGGTCACGCTGTACGGCGCCGACCCTGCGATCCGTCCCGACATCTACGGCAAAGTGGGCAACTCGGGCGTATCGATCGCCACGCTGGACGACATGAAGGTGCTGTACGACGGCTTCAACCTGTGCAGTCCGAGCACCTCGGTGTCGATGACCATCAACGGACCCGCGCCCACCATCCTGGCCATGTTCATGAACACCGCCATCGACCAGCAGGTGGACAAGTTCGTGGAAGAGAACAAGCGCCAGCCGAGCGCCGACGAAGCGGCCAAGATCAAGGACTGGGTGCTGCAGAACGTGCGCGGCACCGTGCAGGCCGACATCCTGAAGGAAGACCAGGGCCAGAACACCTGCATCTTCTCCACCGAGTTCTCGCTCAAGGTGATGGGCGACATCCAGGAATACTTCGTGCACCACCAGGTGCGCAACTTCTACTCGGTCTCCATCTCCGGCTACCACATTGCCGAAGCGGGCGCGAACCCGATCTCGCAGCTGGCGTTCACGCTGTCGAACGGCTTCACCTTCGTGGAAGCCTACCTGGCGCGCGGCATGCACATCGACGATTTCGCGCCCAACCTGTCGTTCTTCTTCTCCAACGGCATGGACCCGGAATACACGGTGCTGGGCCGCGTGGCGCGCCGCATCTGGGCCGTGGCCATGCGCGACAAGTACGGCGCCAACGACCGCTCGCAGAAGCTGAAGTACCACGTGCAGACCTCGGGCCGTTCGCTGCACGCGCAGGAGATCGACTTCAACGACATCCGCACCACCTTGCAGGCGCTGATCGCCATCTACGACAACTGCAACTCGCTGCACACCAACGCCTACGACGAAGCCATCACCACGCCGACCGACGAATCCGTCCGCCGCGCGCTGGCGATCCAGCTGATCATCAACCGCGAATGGGGCCTGGCCAAGAACGAGAACCCGAACCAGGGTTCCTTCATCATGGACGAGCTGACCGACATGGTGGAAGAAGCGGTGCTGCAGGAGTTCGAGCGCATCGCCGAGCGCGGCGGCGTGCTGGGCGCGATGGAAACCGGCTACCAGCGCGGCAAGATCCAGGAAGAGTCCATGCTGTACGAGCACCAGAAGCACGACGGCACGCTGCCCATCATCGGCGTGAACACCTTCCGCAATCCGAAGGCCACCGACGTGCCGGCGCCGATCGAGCTGGCGCGTTCCACCGACGATGAAAAGCAGTCGCAGCTCAAGCGCCTGGAAGACTTCCACACGCGCCACGCGGCAGCCGCCCCGGCCGCCCTGGCTGCGCTGCAGAAAGCCGCCATCGACAACGAAAACGTGTTCGCCAAGCTGATGGACGCCGTGCGCGTCTGCTCGCTGGGCCAGATCACCGCCGCGCTGTTCGAGGTCGGCGGCCAGTACCGCCGCAATATGTAATACTCCCTGGCGCCGTGGCAGTGGGCCGCGGCGCCATTTCTTCAGGGAGCATCATGCAACTCTCTCCAGCCATCCCCATCCTGCGCAGTTTTTCCGAGGCCAAGGCTCGGGAGTTTTATGTCGATTTCCTGGGGTTCGAAGTGGCGTGGGAACACCGCTTCGAACCCGACGCGCCGCTCTACATGGAGCTGCGGCGTGGCAAGCTGACGCTGCACTTGAGCGAGCATCACGGCGACGGCTCGCCCGGCATGACTTTGCTGGTGCAGGTGGACGGCCTGGATGCGCTGCACGCGGAACTGAACGCCAGGCAGTACCGGAATATGCGGCCCGGCATCGAGGCGCGCGACTGGGGCCGCGAGATGACCGTGTGGGACCCGTTCGGCAACCGCATCCGCTTTACTGCCGAGTGAGCGATTCCTGCATAAGCGCCTCGCTTCCAGGAAGCCCGGGAGGCACCATCACGTTCAAGGGCAGGCTGGTCATGGCGCAGGCCTCGGTGACGACACGCAGCGCGGCCAGCTGGCGGCCCAGCTGGCCAGCTTCTCCAATGATGCCCTAAGTGAATTTTTCAGGAGAATAATCAATATCGGCGCCTGCTCTTCGCCTATGCTGGGTCAAACCGGAGGGCTCATGACGACCATACACATCTCCTTACCCGACCAGCTGGTGCACGACGCCGGCGAGCTTGGACTGCTCGACCCAGTGACCCTGGCCGAGCTGCTGCAAAACGAAATCCGCCGCCGCACCTTCGCCGACATCTTCGCCGTCTCGCACCGCCTGGCAACCGAATCCGAACCGGAACAGGACCCCGAACCGCCGCCGCGCCGCCGGCGCAAGTAGCGGATGGCACTCATGCAGAAACGGCGCCTCCTGCGCAGCGGGCGCCTCAGGAGGGGCAGCGGCCGACGGTGGCGCCGGGCAGCAGGACGGGCTGCCACAGCACCTGCAACTCCCCGGCCGGCGTGCCGGAGGACAGCGCCAGCAGCATATCGATCATCTTGGCGCCGGCGCCCGCCGGGTCGGGCTGGTCTATCGTGGTGACGTTGGCGCCGGCCAGCGTGTCGGCCAGGCTGCCCCACACGATGACCGACATTTCCTTGCCAATTTCCACGCCCGCATCCAACAGCGCGCGGACCGTGCCCACGCCGGACAAATGGTTGTCGACGATGACGGCGGTGGGACGCGGCGAGCACGCCAGCAACTGCTGCATGGCCTGGTAGCCGCTGCGGCGGTCGATGGTGTCCGAAATCAGGTAGCGCGGATCGGCGCTCAAGCCGGCGCCGGCCAGCGCCGCCAGGAAGGCGTCCCTGCGCTGGCGGGCGAAGTTCATTTCCAGCGGCGCGCTCAGGAGCGCGATACGCTGGTGGCCCTGTTCCAGCAGACAGGCCGCCGCCATGCGGATGCCGGCCTCGTTGTCGTAGTCGAACCACGCATACGGCGAGTCCAGCTCGGTGCGGCCGTGCGCCACGAAGGGAAAGCCGGCCTTGCTCAGGAAAGCGATGCGCTCGTCGCGCACCAGCGTGCGGCTTACCACCAGGCCGTCCACGCGCCGCCCGCGCACGATCTGCTCGTACGAGGCCAGCTCATTGTTGGCCGACACAGGGCCGATGATGAAGTTCATCTTGCGCGCTTCCAGCGCTTCCGTCATGCCGCCCACGGTGTGCAGGAACATGGCGTCGCCCAGGTCCGCCGGCAGCAGCGGGTAGATGATGCCGAACACATTGGTGCGCCCCACCGCCAGCCCGCGCGCCAGCGGATTGGCCTCGTAACCCGCCTCGCGCGCAGCCGCCAGCACACGCTCGCGCGTGTGCACGTTCACTTCGGGATACCCGTTCAGTGCCCGGCTTACCGTGGTTTTGGACATGCCAAGCAGGTTGGCAAGACTCTTCAGATTCATGGCGGAGGCTTCAATGCTGACCGGTGATTATAGCCGAGCCACCATAGCCATCCGCCCCCGCATCCACCGACTTTTTGAAAAAATACAACATAATCAAGATGATAGAGATCGGCGCCAGGGTCAGGTAGAAGGCGAAATGGCCGCTGAAATTACCAAATACATAACCGGTGACCAGCGAGCCGGTGGTACCGCCCAGCGCAGAAAAAATCACCAGCAGCCCGGTCATGGCCGAGTGCTGGTGCTTCGGCAGAGAGCTCAGCATGACCGAATTGATGCCGGGGTAGATCGGCGCCATGAACAGGCCGATCAGCGGGAACAGGAAGGCCGCCACCGGCGCGCTCGACCAGGTGACGTAGGGGTCGTGCGCGATGTCGTGCGTGAGCGGCAGCGCCAGCAGCACCATGGCGCCCATGCCCAGCACGCAGCCGTTCATCACCGGATACCAGTTCAGCTTGCGCATCAGCACGCCGGCCGACAGCCGCCCCGCCGCCAGGCAGGCCGCGTAGATGCTGGTCACCTGCACGCTCATGGCCGCCGGCAGCTTGAGGATTTCGTTGTTGAAGGTCGGCAGCCAGGTGCCCACGCTCTGCTCGATCAGCACGTACAGGAAGGCCGTGATGACGAACACGCACACCAGCGGCTTGAAGAACAGCTTGAGCATGGCGGCGAAGTCCTGCGCCAGGCTGCGCTCGGGCGGCAGGGCGGCAGTGCTTTCGTCGAACTGCGTGGTGAGCACCAGCGCGAAAGTCGTGGCGCACAGCGCGGCCAGCACCCAGTAGACCTGCAGCCAGCTTTGCGATTGCGGATTGTCCGAGTCGATGAAGTAGCCGAACACCCAGTAGGCGCTGAGCACGCCCACCATGAAGAAGCCTTCCAGTGTGTTCATGATGCTGGCGTGCTGCTTGCGGTCCGCTGCGATCAGGCCCAGCGTGGAATACACCGATACCTTCACCAGCGCAAAGGCCACGCCCACGCACAGGAACAGCAGCTTGGTGGTGAGGAAGCCGGGCACCAGCGGCATCGCCATGCAGGCGAAGGTCACCAGCGCCAGCCCGGCTAGCATGGCCTTCTTGTAGCCGATGCGCGGCAGGAAGGACGCCACCAGGAAGGAGACGATGGCGATCGGCAGGTCTTTGAAGCCTTCCAGCACGCTGGCGCCCGACTTGGTCACGCCGTAGTTGCCGATCACCTGCAGGATCACCGTGCCCACGCTGTTGAGCAGGATGGCGAATACGAAGTAAATCAAAAACAGGGCGAACAGGATGCGCTGCTTGTTCATGGTGTCTCCGGTATTTTTAGGATTGTAGTTTTATTCGGCCGGACCGGGATCGGGACTGAAATCGAGGCTGAACGTATCCAGGCCCGGTATCACGCGGTCCGCCTGTGTGAGCACCGCGGGGTCGCCGACGCCGAGGGCCGTCATGCCGGCCGCCTTGATGGACGCAACGCCCGCCACCGCGTCCTCCACGCCCAGGCAGCGCGACGGCGACACGCCCAGTTCCGACGCGGCCTTCAGGAAAATCTCCGGGTCCGGCTTGCCCTTGGCGATCCTGGCCGCGTCCACCACGTAGTCGAACTTGCGCGTGATGCCCAGCATGGCCAGCACCGCAAAGGCGTTCTTGCTGACCGAGGCCAGGCCTATCTTCAGGCCGGCCGCGCGGCACGCGTCCAGCGCCTGCACCGCACCGGGCAGCAAGTCGGCCGGCGACATGGTCGAAATCAGCTCGACGTAGTGCTTGTTCTTCTCGTCGGCCAGCGCCAGCTTTTCCTCCTGCGCGTAGCTGCGCCTGGCCGACGCCAAAATCAGCTCCAGGGAACCCATGCGGTCGATGCCTTTCAGGTGCTCGTTGAACGCTTCGTCGAAATGCACGCCCTGGGTTTCGGCCAGGCGCTTCCAGGCCAGGTAGTGGTAGCGCGCGGTGTCGGTGATGACGCCGTCCAGGTCGAAGATCACGGCGTCGAATTTGCTGTCATTGCTGCTCATGCGAGTTCCTTCACGTTGGCGGCGGCGCTGAGTTCAACCGGCTGGCCGCGATGGGTAAATGCCAGCGCGTCGCCTTGCAGCAGCGTATAGGCGGTGCGGCCAGCTTCCACGCGCACCTGCAGCAGGCAGCCTTGCAGGTGCAGCTTGAACTGGTAGTGCTGCCACTGCTTCGGCAAGGCCGGCGCGAAGCGCACCGCGCCGTCCACCACGCGCATGCCGGCGAAGCCGTAGGCCACGCCCATCCAGGTGCCGGCCATGGCGGCAGTGTGCACGCCGTAGTGCGTGTTGCCGTGCGTGTCGTCCAGGTCCAGGCGTGCGGTCTCCATGAAGTAGTCGTAGGCCTTGTCCTGGTAGCCCACTTCCGCCGCGATGATGCTGAAAATGCAGGACGACAGCGAGGAGTCGTGCGTGGTCACCTTCTCGTAGTAGTCGAAGTCGCGCCGCTTGTCGTCCTGCTCGAATTCATCGCTGAGCAGCAGCAGCGCCAGCACCACGTCGGCCTGCTTGCACACCTGGTGGCGGTAGATCACCAGCGGGTGGTAGTTCAGCAGCAGCGGATAGTTTTCCTTGGGCGTGTTGGCGAAATCCCACACCTTCTTGTCCAGGAAGCTGTCGTCCTGCGCGTGGATGCGCAGCGCTTCGTCGTACGGCAGCAGCATCTGCGCGGCGGCGCGGCGCCATTGCGCGGCTTCGTCCGGGTCCAGCTGCACCGCTGCGGCGATGCGCGCGAATTCGGCCGGCTGCTGCGCTGCGAGACGCTCGGCGATGGACGCGGCGAAGTTCAGGTGCATGCGCGCCATGGCGTTGGTGTAGTAGTTGTTGTTGACCAGCGCCGTGTACTCGTCCGGCCCCGTCACCTCGTTGATGCAGTAGCGGCCGGCGCGGTCATAGGCGCCGATGCCCATCCAGATGCGCGCGGTCTCCAGCACGATCTCGGCGCCGTATTGCAGCAGGTACGCTTGGTCCCGCGTGGCCTCCATGTACAGCTTGATGGAGTACGCGATGTCCGCATTGATGTGATATTGCGCGGTGCCTGCCGGATAGTAGGCGGAGCATTCCACGCCGGCGATGGTGCGCCAGGGGTAAAGCGCGCCTTTGGCGTGCGACATCTGGCGCGCCCGCTCGCGCGCCAGCGGCAGGCCGGCGTAGCGGTACTCCAGCAGCTTCTTGGCGATCTCCGGCTTCGAGTACAGGAAGAAGGGGAAGATGTAGATTTCCGTGTCCCAGAAATAGTGGCCTTCGTAGCCTTCGCCGGTGACACCCTTGGCCGAAATGTTGGTCTTGCCGTCGCGCCCAGCCGACTGCAGCAGGTGGAACTGGTTGAAGCGCATGCCTTGCTGCAGCGCGTCGTCACCGCTGATCTCGACGTCGGCGTGCTGCCAGAAGTCGGCCAGGTACTGCTCCTGCTCCTGCGCCAGCGCGCGGAAGCCTTTCGCGGCGGCGGCGGCCAGCGTGGCCTTGGCGCGCGGCAGCAGCTCGGTCTCGGGATAGTCGCGCGAGGTGTGGTAGCTGCCGTACTTGGTGAGCCGCACTACCTCGCCCTGCATGGCGGCCACGGTGTAGGCCTGCTCCAGGCGCTGATCGCCCGCGCCGTTCCTGGGCTGCGCCAGCTCGAACACGCCGCGCATCTCGGTCTGCACCGCGCTCACCAGCCGGAAGCCGCTGTTGACGGTGCGCTGCGTGAGCGCCGAGAAGTGCGGCGCCTGCTCGGCGGCCACCAGCGCCAGCGACTGGCCGCTGATGGCCGAGCCCACGCGCGGATCGTCGCCCGCCTCCAGGTTCTTCACCGCGCCGTCCACGCTGGACACCAGCACCACCTTGCCCGAGAAGTTCAGCGGCGTCACTTCGTATTCAATGGCGAACAGATGCTTGTCCGCCATGCTGACCAGGCGGCGGCTGGCGATGGCCACGCGGCGGCCCTGCGGCGAGCTCCATTCCAGCGTGCGGCGCAGCACGCCGGTGCGGAAATCCAGCACGCGTTCGTAACTGTCGAGGGTGCCTTGCAGCGGATCGAAGCATTCGTCCTCCAGCCACAGCGCGATGCCCTTGGCGTTCGGCACGTTCAGCATGAACTGGTTGGTCTTGGCCAGGCCGTACGCCGCTTCCGGGTAGTGGATGGCTTCCGATTCGTAGAAGCCGTTCAGATAGGTGCCGTCCAGGGAGCTGCCCTTGGGCCCCGTGTAGCCTTCCTCGTGCGTGCCGCGCAGGCCGATGTAGCCGTTGCCCAGCGCGAACAGCGTCTCATCGAGGAAGTGCGACTCGGTGTCGAAGGCGGTTTCGCGTATGCACCAGGGTTCCAGCGGATACGTGTGGTTTGGGGCGTCAACGGGCACGATATTGTTCCTTTTCGGTGATTCAAACCGGTTTGGACACCGGTCCAAAAAAACCAGCCGCGCAGGCTGGGGTCGGACCCGCCGGGTCCGTCCCCGGGGGTAGCAATTGCTTCTAGGTCTGCCGCACCATCAGCGTGGTCGGCAGCATTTCAGACTGCACCGGCTGGCCCTCGATCAGGCCCAGCATCTTCCTGGCCAGCAGCACGCCGCCGTCGCGCAGGTACTGGTGCACGCTGGTCAGCGGCGGCACGAAGCTGGCGGCGCTCGGCGTGTCGTCGTAGCCGATCACGGACACCGACTCCGGCACCCGCATATTCTTTTCCGCCAGCGCGCGGATGGCGCCCATGGCCAGCGAATCGCTGGCGGCGAACACGCCGTCGACCACCGGCCCCTTCTTTTTCAGCAGCGCCGAGATGCAATCGAAGCCGGCCTCGAAGGTGAACGCCTTCGGCCGCATGATGTGCACCGTGCCCTGCCCGCCCATGGCGTCGATGAAGCCGGCGCAGCGCTCCTGCACCTCGGCGTGGTCCACGTCGCCCAGGAACACCAGCTTGCGGCGGCCCTGGTCGATAAAACGTTGCGCAGCGCTGACCCCGCCGGCCCGGTTGTCCGAGCCGACCACGATGTAGTCGCCGCCCGGCTCGGGCGCGCCCCACACCACCAGCGGCAGGCCGGTGCGCTGCAGCGCGTGCACCGCCTCGCCGTGCGAGCCCTGGCCCAGCAGGATCATGCCGTCCGCGCCCTGCACCGGCGCCGTGTCCAGCAACTGCTTGGAAGTCAGCACCACGCTGTAGCCGGCTGTCGTCAATTCCTGGGTGATGCCGCCCAGCAGTTCCAGCGGATACGGATCCGACATCGGCCGTCCCTTCACGGGCGTCATTTCCACCACCACCGCCACCGAATAGCTGCGGCGCATGCGCAGATTGCGCGCGCTCACGTTCAGGCGGTAGCCCTGCTCGCTGGCGATCTGGCGCACTTTCTCGCGCGTCTCCGGGGTCACCAGCGGGCTGTCGCGCAGCGCGCGGGACACGGTGATCTTCGACACGCCGGCCAGCTTGGCCAGGTCTTCCATGGTCAGGCCCGCGTCGCTGTTGCGGATTCCAGTCTTTGGTGCAGGCATGCATTTGTCTTTTCGTCAGTTCTGAAACTTATTATGCCAGATTTTTTTCGTATGCAACAGAAAAATGACATCGATAACATTTTGATTGACATCGATATCATTTGTGGATTTAATGACTACACTCTCGCAGCAATGACCTCTGCGAAGCGTGTGGACAGTGGCATCATGTCCAGGAGACAGCACGATTACCTCGATAAGAAAGAGAAGCATATGAACAGCTCGAACAAGTTCCTGTTGTCGTCAGTGACGCTGGCCGTCCTGTCGTTGATGAATCAATCGGCGTTGGCGCAGGAAGCTGCCGCCGCGCCGGCCGCCACGCCAACAGCCCCTGCAGCGCCAGCCGCCCCGGCCAAGGATTCCGTGGCCGCCGAACTGCAGCAAGTGGTGGTGACCGGCGTGGCGGCCTCGCGCGGCGTGCGCAAGCTCGATTCGGCGTTTTCCATCACCACCGCCAATGAAGAGCAGCTGAAGCAAGCCTCCCCCAGCAGCACCGCCGACGTGATGAAGCTGGTGCCCGGCGTGTACGCCGAAGCCACCGGCGGCCAGTCCGGCGCCAACATCGAAGTGCGCGGCTTCCCGTCCGGCTCCGATTCGCCGTTCGTATCGGTGCAGATGCAGGGCAATCCCATTTATCCGGTGCCGACGCTGTCCTTCTTCGAAGGCTCGTCGGCCTTCCGCCTGGACGACACCATCGAGCGCGTGGAAGTGCTGCGCGGCGGCCCGAGCACCATCTTCTCCAGCGGCCAGCCGGGCGCGACCATGAACTTCATCCTGAAAAAAGGCGGCGAGACGCCGGAGGGTACGCTGCGCTTCACCGCCGGCACCGGCGAGTTGCGCCGCGTGGACTTGTTCTACGGCGGCAAAATCAGCGAAGGCTGGTATGGCAGCGTCGGCGGCTTCTACCGCACCGCGCACGGCGTGCGCAACGCCGGCTTCCCGGCCGACGACGGGCACCAGATCACCGCCACCCTGACCCGCAAGCTGGACCAGGGCGAACTGACCCTGTACGCGCGCAGCACCAGCGACAAGAACGCCTTCTACACCGGCGTGCCGCTGATTTCGGCCAACGAGGGCCGCAGCATCAGCGCCTTCCCCGGCTTCGACCCGCTCAAGGGCACCCTGATGAGCGGTGAAATGCGCCGCTTCACCATCGAAGCGGCGCCCGGCAAGACCCTGAGCTACGACCTGGGCGACGGCCGCGGGCTGAAAGGCAACGTGTTCGGCGCCGAGTTCGACCAGACCTTCAGCGGCTGGACCGTGTCCAACAAGTTCAACCGCTTCGACGCGGACATGAACACCATCGCCATGTTTACCGGCAACAATCCGCTGACCATGGGTGCCTACAACGCGGCCGCCATCGCCTCGGCCAACGGCAGCGCGGCCACCCTGGCGGCAGCGGGACGTCCGGCCACGTCGGCGGCGGCCACCTTCGTCAACGGCGGCGGCGCCGTGTCCGACAGCACGCAGGTGGTGCAGGCCGGCCTGTGGGCGGTGGAGAAGAAACTGAAATCGTTTACGGACGAGCTGCGCATCAGCCGCGAATGGATGGCCGGCAATACCGTCACCGTGGGCGGGTATTTCGCCAACTACTCGTCGGACGACGTCTGGTACCTGGGCAACAGCCACCTGATGACGGCGGTGCCGAACGCCAGCCTGATCAACGTCAAGCTGAACAACGGCGTGGTGGTGTCTAACAACGGCACCGACGGCAACGTGTTCTACGCGCCGAACGCGTCGTACGACGGCAGCAACACCGCCTTCTACGTCAGCAACGAGTGGAAAGTCAACGAGCGCATCAAGGTCGACGCGGGCGCGCGCCGCGAGCGGCAGAAGATCGACGGCACCATCTCCAACCTGATCGCCGGCGACACCGACAACAACCCGCTGACCGTGTACAACAACGGCACCTCGATGCCCTCCGGCGCGTACACCGCGCTGGGCCGCAAGGACACCGCCAGCTCCTTCACCATCGGCGGCAACTACAAGCTGAGCAAGGACGCCAGCGTGTTCGCGCGCGCCAACACCGGCCACACCTTCATCACCTTCGACGACCTGCGCAACGCCGGCAGCCAGAAGAACGTGGACGACCGCGGCATCCTGCCGACGCCCAAGATCAAGCAGCTGGAGATCGGCTTCAAGACGGTGGGCGAGCTGTACAGCGCTTACATCAACGCCTTCCACACGGAGTTCGACGGCATTGCCTTCCAGCAGATCCTGTCCAACGGCAGCATTTTGAACTCCACCAGCGGCTCCAAGGGCAACGGGCTGGAGTGGGAAGTGTCGCTGCGCCCGGTGCGCAACCTGACGCTGACCTTGACGGGCGATTACCAGAAGTCCGAATACAAGGACAATCCGGCCACCGAAGGCAAGACTGTTCAGCGCCAGCCCAAATTGCAGTTCCGCTTCACGCCGACCTACAAGATCCCGCTGGGCGAGGACAACTCGGTCAAGCTGTACGGCACCTTCACCAAGATCGGCGACCGCTGGGCCGACCAGGCCAACCTGCAATACCTGCCGTCGTACAAGACGGTGGACCTGGGCGCGCTGTTCTCGCTGGGCGAGAAGATCGAGATCCGGGTGGCGGCCACCAACGTCAACAACGAGCTCGGCCTGACCGAAGGCAACTCGCGCCTGACCAGCGGCAACAGCGGCCCGGTCAATGCGCGTCCGCTGTTCGGGCGCGCGGTGGAAGGCTCGCTGCTGTACCGGTTCTAAACACGGCGATCAGCCGGCATTACTCCCTGTAGTCTTGGGCAAGGCCGTTCCCCTCCGGCCCTGCCCTTTTTTGTCTGCGCGACTATTGCAACTGCGCTACTTTTCGCCTACGCTTGAGATAAGTCCGCTCTAAGGGGTGCACCGTGGCTACCGTCACGTCCGTCGATACGCTGCGCAATGCGGTTGCGGTTGCTGAACGCAAAGTCCAGCAGGACCAGACGCGTGTGGACCAGGACGCCAGCCGGCTGCAGGACAGCCGGGTCCAGCTGGCCAAGGACCAGGAACAGCTCAGCACCCGTCAAAAAGAAAGCCGCCAGGCCGAAAGCGCGACTGCTGTCGCAGCCGCCCCGGTGCAGCTCGACAAAGCCATTGCCAAGCCCGTCCCCACCGACCTCGACGCACTCCCCCGCGCGCCCCAGCTCAACACCCAAGGTCAGACGGTAGGACGCATCATCAACATCATCGTCTGACCCGCCTCAGCCGCCTCCTACGGGCAAGCTGTGCCGCATTCCCACCACTTCGGGGTCAGACCCCGAAGTGGTGCACAGTCCGCTTCGCCGGGATACAAAGTCAGATTTGGCCCTGCGGCCGCCACGCAGCCATCTGACAGTGCTAAGACAGCGCCGACAAGCAGCCTGAGCCGCATCCGCACCGCCTCGGGGTCTGACCCCGAAGTTTGGCGGATGCGGCTCAGCTCGGTGGGGCTTACAGCACTTGCTGCCACCATTTGCCGGTGGCGGGGATCTGGCGCAGGTTGAGCTGCTGGCCGATTTCGGGGGTGGCGAGCACTTGGCCGCGCTGCCCGGCCAGCACGCTGATGCGGTCGAACGGCTCGTTCCAGGCGTGCATGGCCAGGTCGAAGGTGCCGTTGTGGATCGGCATCAGCAGCTTGCCGCGCAGGTCGATGTGGGCCTGCATCGTCTCTTCGGGCTGCATGTGGATGTCGGGCCATTGGGGGTCGTAGGCGCCGGTTTCCATCATCGTCAGGTCGAATGGGCCGTATTTGTCGCCGATCTCCTTGAATCCCTTGAAGTAGCCGGTGTCGCCGCTGAAGAAGATGCGCTGGCCGCCAGCCTGGATTACCCAGGACGCCCACAAGGTCTTGTTGCGGTCGGTCAGGCTGCGGCCGGAGAAGTGCTGCGCCGGCGTGGCGGTCAGGCGCACGCCATCGACTGCGGTCGATTGCCACCAGTCCAGTTGCTGCACCTTGGCTGCCGGCACGCCCCACTTGACCAGGGTGTCGCCCACCCCCAGCGGCGCCAGGAAGTGTTCGGTCTTGGCCGCCAGCGCCAGCACGGCGGCGTGGTCGAGGTGGTCATAGTGGTCGTGCGACAAGATCACGCCCTTGATAGGCGGCAGCTCGGCGATGCTGATCGGGGGCTGGTGGAAACGCTGCGGCCCCAGCCACTGCAGCGGCGATGCCCGTTCCGAGAATACCGGGTCGGTCAGCCAGAATTGACCGTCCAGCTTGAGCAGTATCGTCGAGTGCCCCAGGCGAAACACGCTGTTGTCCGGCGCCGCCAGCAACTGCCCGCGCGTGATCGCGTGCACCGGCACCGCCTTGGCGGGCGCGGTGTCGGCCGGCTTGGCAAACGCCATCCGGTACAGGATGCGCATCCCGCCCATGAAGCCGGTCTTGTGCATCGGCACCGGGTTGCGGAAGGCGCCGTCGCTGTACTGCGGCGAGACGTGGTCGAGTTCGTGCGCGGACAAGGTGCAGTAAGCCATGGTCAGGGTTCCCAGGAGTAAGGTGAGCAGTGCAAGGCGTTTCATCGGCGGCCTCAAAAGTATACTGCACAGTGTAGTTTCATTTTTTGAGAAAGTAAACTGCCGGGTGTAAAATACTTGCATGCCTACTCCCCCAGCCTCCCGCCTTACCGACCGCAAGCGCCAGGCCATCGTCGCCGCAGCGGTGGCGGAATTCCGCGCCAACGGCTTCGACGCCACCAGCATGGACAAGATTGCCTCCACCGCCGGCGTGTCCAAGCGCACCGTCTACAACCACTTTGCCAGCAAGGACGAGCTGTTCGCCCATATCCTGCAGCAACTGTGGGACAGTAGTGCGGCCCTGCAGGCGTTCCGCTACCGCGCTGACCAGCCGCTGCGCGCGCAATTGCTGGAGCTGATGGGAGCCAAGATGGCGCTGCTGCGCGACGGCTATTTCCTGGACCTGGCGCGGGTCGCCATCGCCGAGGGCATCCACCGCCCGGAACGGGCGCAGGAAATGGTGGCCAGGCTGGCCGACAAGGAGGAAGGCGTGGCGGCCTGGCTGCGCGCGGCGCAGGCCGACGGCAAGCTCAAGCCCATGGACCCGGTACTGGCCTCGCATTTGCTGCAGGGCCAGCTGAAGGCATTCGCCTTCTGGCCGCAGGTGACCATGGGCCAGCCGGTGCTGGAACCGGCTGCCGAAGCGGCCCTGGTGCAGACGGCGGTGGAGATGTTCCTGGCTTACTACGCCAGCTAGCAGGTCAGCCGAACCTGACCGCGTACACCGGCGGCATAGTGCTGGAGATGGTCTGCCAGTAGTCGCCGCCGTTGGCCGACAGCCACACGCCGCCGGTGGTCGATCCCATCAACAAGGTCTTGCCATCCTCGGCCACCGCCAGGCCATGGCGGTACACCAGGTCGTAGCAGTGTTCCTGCGGCAGGCCGTTGCGCTGCGCCGTGAACGTGGCGCCGCCGTCGGTGGTGCGGGTGGTGGCCATGGCCGCGTCCACCGGAATGCGCTGCTGGTCGGCCACGCCGGGCGCGAACCAGGCCGTGTCGCCGTCGCGCGGATGCACCGCCACGGCGAAGCCGAAGCTGGACGGCTGTACCTGCGTCACCTCGGTCCAGCGCGCGCCGTTGTCCACGCTGCGCCAGATGCCGCTGTGGTGCTGGCACCATAGTTTGTCCGGCTCGGCTTCGCAGCGCACGATGCGGTGCGGGTCTTGCGCCACGCCGTCTTCGGCCAGCTCGGGCGGCATGTAGCCGGCCACCATGCCGCTGGCGCGCAGGGTCCAGCTGGCGCCGCCGTCCGTGGTCAGCCAGGCGCCGCCGACCGACACGCCGACCAGGATGCTGCGGCTGTCGCGCGGGTCCACGCACACGCTGTGGATGCCGGCCGCGTCATAGCCGCCACCCATCCACTGGGTGCGCTCGGGCAGGTTCCACAGCGCTTCCACCAGCTGCCAGCTGTCGCCCCGGTCGCTGGACTTGAACAGTCCACCCGGCAGCGTGCCGGCCCACAGCACGCCCGGCTCGTCCTTGCCGCCCGCCTCCAGGCACCAGATCTGGCGCAGGGTCCAGTCGGTCTGGTCCTCGCTGCCTTCGGGCTTGGGCGGGTAGACCGGCACGCTCACTTCGGTCCACTCGGCACTGCCGGCGTCGCGCCGGTGCAGCTTGGCGCCGAAATGGCCCAGGTTGAGGGCCGCGTACAGGGCGCCGTCGCGCTCGTCCGCCAGCACCTGGCTGACCGGCTCGCCGAGGAAGTGGCGCCCTTCCAGTTTCCATTCGCCGTTCTTTGCGGCCAGCTCGAACAAGCCCTTGCGGGTTGCAAGATACGCGCGGTCTGCCATGTCAGCCTCCTGAAAGTGCTTGCAAGATGTAGATCTGGGAATCGGGACGCAATGCATCGTCCAGCCGTTCGCGGTCGCGGCTGCGCTGGCCGTCGATGAACACCACCACGTTCTGGCGCAGGCGGTCCTGGTCGTCGAGCACGTAGCCGCGCAGGCGCTGGTTGCCGGCAAAGGCGGCGTCGAGCGCGCCGCGCAGGTCGGCCGCCTGCACCTCGAGCCGGGGCACGGGCAGGAAACGGGCAAGTTGCTGAGTAAAAATGATGTGCGCCATCAATGGCTCCAACCGTGCTCCTGGACCGGAAATTCTAGCGCGGATCGGACCAGCTTAGGTCTAAAATGCAGGCAGGGCAACCTCAGGAGCAACAGATGGCGATCTCGCGTGCAGAACTGGAAGCGCTGATGCTGGAAGTGGAGCAGGAAGACCCGATCGATTTCGCCGACCTGCCCTTCGCGGAGCAGGATTTGCGCGCCCTGGTGGCCAGCCACCTGGTGGACATGGCGGACGCCATGGCGTCCTTCAGCGAGGAGGACCGGCGCCTGACGCTGATGGCGGTGGCGGCCAAGCTGGTGCTGGAAAACCTGGTGCTGCACATTCAGATGCTGCGCCAGCACGGCTTGCCGCTGAGCGGCAGCGCGGATGCACTGCTGAGCCGGCTGCGCCGGGGCGAAACCGGCGGCGGCTCGCAGGCCGGCGGCTAAGGCTGCGGCGCGCCGGGATCCGGCGCGATGCGGCGCGCGGCCGGCACCGCCAGTTCCAGGTCGGACTGGGCCACGGCCACGCAGGGCAGGATGTAGCCTTCGCGCTTTTCGTCCGCGCTCAGGCCAGGCCACTCGACCAGGTAGCGCACGCTGCCGCTGCCCATGTGGCAGATGCACGTGCGGCAGGTACCGTTGCGGCATGCACTGGGCAGGCGGATGCCGGCCTGCTGCGCCGCCATCAGCAGCGTGCTGCCGCCGCCGGCGTCAAATTCCCAACCCTGGATGGTCAGGCTGACCTTCATGTCGCCTGGCAGGCCGCCCGCGCTGCGGCCATGCGCTGGTCCTTGCGCTGGTCCACGGCGGCGGACTGGCCGTTGTTCATGAGTTCGTCGACCTCGGCCTTCGGAATATTGTCCCAGTAGGCCTTGGCCACGCACGCGCAGTACTTGGGGACCAGCTTCAGGTTCTTGGGTGCGCCCGGCCCGGTATTGCCCAGGCGCACGCAGGCGCTGCGCTCGATCTGCTTGATGCCGTCCAGGCGTGGATCGGCGGCGGGCGTGGACGCTGCGGTGGCGCCAAGCGAAATGGCAACTAAGGTGGCAACCGTGGCGGCAGCCGGCAGGATGGTCAAACGCATGAAAATTTCCCCGGTGAATTACTCCGCTATCTTACACCGACCTCTAGCGGACCTTGCACGTCCTTCACCGGGGACAACGCGCGGCAGGGCGCGGGAGGAGACAACTCGGTCAGGCCAGCTGGCGCACCTTGGCGCGGATGGCAGCGGGCGGCGCGGATGGCGCCGGGATCGCACGGCCGCTGGAGGGGAAGACGCGTAGCGCGCCTGACGGCGCCGGCGGCGCCACGCGGCGCGCCGACAGCTCGCGCAGCTTGAACACGGCCATGGCCTGGGCCACGCATTCGGTCTGCTGCGCCAGGCTGGTGGCGGCGGCGGCAGCCTGCTCCACCAGCGCCGCGTTCTGTTGCGTGATGTCGTCGATCTGGATCACGGCCTGGTTCACCTGCACGATGCCATTGCCCTGCTCCTTGGTGGCGGTGGAGATTTCGTCCATCACGCTGGTGACGCGGCTGACCGATTTGATCACCTCGTTCATGGTGGCGCCGGCGCTCCCGGTCAGCACCGTGCCGGCATTGACCTTCGCGATCGACAGGTCGATCAGCTGCTTTACCTCCTTGGCCGCGCTGGCCGAACGGTGCGCCAGGTTGCGCACCTCGCCGGCCACCACCGCGAAGCCCCGGCCCTGCTCGCCGGCACGGGCCGCCTCCACCGCCGCGTTCAGGGCCAGGATATTGGTCTGGAAGGCGATGCCGTCGATCAGGCCGATAATGTCCAGGATCTTGCGCGACGAGGTACTGATGTCGTCCATGGTGGTGACCACCTGGGACACGATGCTGCCGCCCTGCTCAGCAATGTGCGAGGCCGCCTCGGCCAGCTCGTTGGCGCTGGCCACGTTGGTGGCGCTTTGCTGCACATTGGTGGTGAGCTGCTCCATGCTGGCGGCGGTCTGCTGCAGGCTGCTGGCCTGCGACTCGGTACGGCCCGACAAGTCCTGGTTGCCGCTGGCGATCTCGGTGGTGGCTTGCTTGATCTCGTCGAAATTGCTGCGCACATCGCCGATGATGCTGTGCAGGTTCACGTTCATCTGGCGCAGCGCGGCCAGCAACTGGCCCATGTCGTCGTCGCGCGGCACGTCGATCACGCCGGTCAGGTCGCCGCCCGCCATCTTGCGCGCCGCCAGCGTGGCGCGCTTCAGCGGGCCGACGATGGCGCGGTGCAGGCTGTACCAGAAATACAGCACGATGGCAGCCGCCAGCAACGCGCCGGCGCCCAGCCACGCGCCGTGCCGGCTGTCCATGGTCCAGAAGGCCACCGCGAACACCAGCATGCTGGCCGTGAGCCAGGCGCAGTTGATGCCGAGATGGCTGGCCACCGACAGCTTGCGCAGCTCATTGAGCCGGGCCAGCACGCCGCTGCGCAGCACCCGGCCGTTGCGGATCCGCACGCCGTTCGGATTGCCTGCCTTGATTTCGCGGTACAGCGCGTCGGCCTGCGCCACCTGCTCCCGGCTGGGTTTGGTGCGCACCGACATATAGCCGACCGGCTTGCCGTTTTCTATCACCGGCGTCACGTTCGCCAGCACCCAGTAGAAGTCGCCGTTCTTGCAGCGGTTCTTGACCATGCCGGTCCACGGCATGCCGTCCTTGATGGTGGCCCACAGGTCGGCGAACGCCTGCACCGGCATGTCCGGGTGGCGCAGGATATTTTGCGGCGCACCCAGCAGCTCGGCTTCGGTGAAACCGCTCACCTCGATGAAATAGGGATTGGCGTAATTGATATTGCCCTGCAAATCCGTGGTCGATACGATGGTCTTGCCGTCTTCGAGCACGTATTCATTCTGGGTAACGGGAGTATTCTGGCGCATCGCATATCCTTGTCGGGTAGGCTTTCGATACGCGAGACGGGGGTGGGGGCTCGCTGGGAAACTTCAGTATAGCCAGCGATTCACCCCAGATTGTCACCAATTGTTGCAATCGGAAATTATTTTCGGTCAGCATCAATTCCCGGCATTGATAGACCGGTTGATGATGGGCAGGTCCAGCTGGCGCGGACCGGCCCGGCGGCCGGACGGCGCCTTGTTGCGGTAGATCACCAGTTCCTTCTCGTAGGCCCGCACATTGTTGGGCGTGGGGATGCGTGCCACCACTTCGAACTGGCCAGCCGCCAGCACGCGCTCGAAGCGCTGCATGACCGCCAGGTCGTTCCAGAAACCGGGCTGCACCACCAGGTAGCTGACGTTCAACGCGTTGATCTGGCTGAGGATGTCGGCTTCGCTCAAGTCGTGTTCCTTGACGCCCAGCTCGCGCCGCACGGCCACATTCAGCAGCATCTTGTCGGCCCGCACCACGGTCAGGTCGCGGCGCTCCTCGTGGGTGCGCATATTGAACACAAAGGAGCCGTCGCGGTAGCCGGAAAACAACACGCTGCTGTCCTTGGGGGCTTTTTCCGCAACCAACCTGGCGGCCTCGGCGTAGCCGCCGACATAGGCCACCGGCCGCATCAGTACGGTCTGCAGCGCCACCGCCGCCGTCAGGGCGGCCAGCGCGGCGCCGCGCCAGCGCGGCTGCGGCAGCCGCATCAGCAGCAAGGCGGCGGCCAGCACCACAGGCGGCAGGATGAACACGCTGTGGCGCGCTTCCTTCAGGTCGATGGCCGAGAAGAACAGGTAGCCGGCCACCAGCCACAACAGCCAGAACACGCTGTCGCCCTGGTTCGGCGCGGCCATGCCGTCCGGGCTGCGGCGGCGCAGCGCGGGCACGGCGGCGGCCAGCAAGCCAGCCGCGCCGGCGGCCAGCATGGCCCAGCCCAGCTGGCCGGGGAACTGGCGCAGATACCACAGCCAGCCGGCCAGCGAGCGGCGCGACACCAGCGAGTCGTTGATGCCGGAGGCGGACTGGATGTTGGCCTGGCCGAATTTCACGGTCAGCACCAGCAGCGGGATCAGGCCGATGCAGGCGACCAGTGCGGCCAGCCACACGTGGCGGTCCTTCAGCGCCTCGGCGCGGCGTTCATACAGCAGGGTACCGGCAAACGCCAGCGCCAGGAAGCCGGCCGTCAGCTTGGTATACATGGCCAGCAGCAGCAAGGCGGCGGCGCCGTACAGCAGCAGCGGGCGCTGATATCCCGTGTGGCGGTAGCGCGTAAACAGCGCGGCGCTCCAGATGAAGAAGGCCAGGCTGGGCAGCTCCAGCATGACCTGGCGGCCCCAGAAGGCGATCTCCGGCAGCAGCGCCAGCATGGCGGCGGCGGCAGCGGCCGGCCAGGCCGGCAGCCAGCAGCGGAACAGCGCCCATGCGCCCCAGGCGAAGGCCACGTAATGCAGCGCCACCACCAGCAGCGCCGTGCCTTCGGAAACGCCGAACAGCGCATAGAACGGCGCGCTGATGGCGTAGAACAGCGGCGGGTAGAACAGGATGGTGAGCGCGGGATACTGTGCGTAGTAGTCGTAGGCGTAGCGCGACGGATCGGACCACGGCGCGGCCGCGACCAGGTCTTTCACGAACACGCCGTTCAGGGCGTGGCGCGGCGCGTCGCTCCACCAGTAGGAGCCGTCGGCGTGGGCGCCCAGGAACAGCAGGCCGACCAGCGCGGCCAGCGCCAGATGGATCAGCCAGTAGGTGCCGCGCGCGGTCGCGCCCTGCGCGCGCACGCCATGCGCCACGTCCGCCTGCGCGGCGGCGCGCCCGGGGCCGGCGGCGCCGCCGGCGGCGCTGCGGTGGTTGTGCACCGTGCTCATGCGTGCCGTGCGGTGCTGTCATACACCGCCATGTAGTTGTTGACCATTGCCGCCATGCTGAATTCCTCCATTGCGATCTTGCGCGACGCTGCGCCGTGCGCGCCGCGCAGGTCCGCGTCGCCGCCATAGGCGGCCAGCAAGGCGGCCAGGCCATCCACGTCGCCCGGTTTGAAGTAGCGCCCGCAGACGCCGTCGCGCACCAGCTCCAGGTTGCCGCCCACGCCGGTGGCCAGTACCGGCAGGCCGCAGGCCATGGCTTCCAGGATGGTGTTGGAAATGCCTTCGGACAGCGAGGGCAGCACGAAGACGTCGAAGCTGGCCAGGATGGCGGGCACGTCGTCGCGCGCGCCGGACAGCCACACCTGCTGCTGCAGGCCCAGTTCGGCCACCAAGTCATGCAAAGCCTGCTCCAGCGGGCCGCCGCCGACCACCGCCAGGCGCAGGCGCGGCCACAGCCCGGGCTGCGTATCGCGCAGGCGGGCGAAGGCGCGCAGCAACGTGGCCTGGTCCTTCACCGGCTGCAGGCGGCCCACGGTACCGATCAGGATGTGCTGCGGCCCGGCGAAGCCGTCCGGTAACGCGGACCTGGGCGCGTCCGCCGCGCGCGGCACGAAGCGCGTGGTGTCGACGCCGTTGTACACCTGCCTGATGCGCGGCTGCGCCACGCCGACGCGGCGCGCCAGATAGCGCGCCAGGTCCTGCGAGACGGTGATGTAGCGGTCGATCAGCGGCGCGTGCAGGCGGCGCAGCAGCGCCGGTTTCCACTGGCTGCCGTCCAGGTCGCCAACGTCCCAGCCGTGCTCGCCGTGCACGCAGGCGCGCACCCCGGCCAGGCGCGCCGGCAGCAGCGCGTCCAGCCCGGACATATTGCGCGAGTGGACGATGGCCGGCTTGAGCCGGCGGAACAGGCGCAGCATTTCGAGCCGCATGCGCCAGATGCCGATGCGCGAGCGGTGCAGCGCATACACTTCCACGTCCTGGCGCTGGATGCGCAGGCGGAAATCGTTGTAGTTCTCCACGCACAGGATGGCGTGGCGGTAGCGCTCGGCCGGCATGGTGTTGATCAGGTTGACCAGGCCGTTCTCCAGCCCGCCCATGACGAGGTGGTGGATCACGTGCAGCACCAGCGGGCGCGTGTCGGCCGCCGCCGTGGCCGGCCCGTTGGCGCGTTCCCCGCCCGGCTCGCCGGCGGCCTGCCTGGCCGCATGCATCGCGATCCCAGGCGCACTCGCGGGCACACTCAAGGGCACGCTCATGGACGCACCCCGGGGCGCGCGCCGGCCGGCTGCCACACCGGCGTGCTGCGGCCCTGCAGGATGTCGCTGAACAGGCGCAACTGGCCTTCGGTGGTGGCGTCCCAGCTGAACAGCTCGGCGTAGCGGCGCGTGTCGGCGCGCTCGGGCGGCGCGGCGCGCAGCGCCTTGACCGCGTCGGCCACGCCCAGCGGCGTGCGCTCGCGCATCAGTACGCCGGCCGCCGGCGCGGCCACCACTTCGGGCGTGCCCCACACATTGCTGGCCACCACCGGCGTGCCGCACGCCATGGCTTCCAGCAGCACATTGGCCCAGCCTTCGCGGCTGGAGGCCAGCACCATGGCGTCGGCCGCGTTGTAATAGCGCTTCAGTTCGGGCTGCGCCACCGGGCCGAGGAAGCGCACGCGTGCGGACACGCCCAGCTGCGCCGCCAGCGCTTCCAGCTTGGCGCGGTCCGGGCCGCTGCCGGCGATCAGCAGTTCGGCGTCCGGCAGCGCCGGCAGCGCGGCGATGATCAGTTCGTGCCCCTTGCGCTCGATCAGGTAGCCGACCGACAGCAAGGTGTAGCGGTTCAGGCCCAGTTCGCTGCGCACAACGTCGCGTTCCGGCAACGGTGCAAAGCGTTGCAAATCCACACCGTTGCGCAGCGGCGTCACCCGGTCGGCGTCCACGCCGAGTTGCACCATTTCATCTTTGAGCGCCTGGCACACGGTGATCATGCCCTGTGCGTTGCGTGCAGCCCACAAAATCATGCGCTTGGGCAATGAATATTGCGGTATCAAATTGATGTCCGTGCCGCGCGCGGTGATCACCACCGGCTTGTTGAAGTACTTGCCGAGCATCACCGCCGCCACGCCGTCCGGATAGAAGTAGTGCGCGTCGATCAGGTCGAAGTCGTAGCCCTCGTCCAGGATGCGGCCGATTTCGCGCTTGGCGGCCCGCGCCAACAGCAGCGGCGCCACCCGCATGCCGATCTTGGGCAGGCTGATATAGCGCGGATGGCTTACCCGTATGCCGTGCCGCTCCTCGTGGCGCGGCACTTTGGCGTAGCTGGCGTACTCGCCGAAGCGCGGGTTGGTTGATGGAAACCATGGCACTGGAGCAACAACGCGGGAGGTGGCCTTGCCGCTGGCCAACAGGTAGCGCAGCCGGGTTTCGACGAAGATGCCGTGGCCTGCATGTTGCTCGTTGGGAAATAAGGTGCTGAAGGTGAGTAGCTTCATTTTCTGAGGTAAGAACCGGTGGGCGTTACGCCGCACTGCGGCACGTTTACTGATAATAAAATTGAAAGTACAATTACGCAAGAGCTACGCTTGGACGGCCAAGCGCAATCCGCCTCTCGCCTCTACCGGCGTTCAGTCTACAGGCACGATAAATGAATATTTCAGTGATAGGCTCGGGCTACGTTGGTCTTGTGACCGGAGCCTGTTTTGCCGATGTCGGCAACACCGTTTTGTGCCTGGATGTGGACGAGCGCAAGATCGCCCTCCTCAACAGCGGCGGCATTCCCATCCATGAACCCGGCCTCGACGCGCTGGTGGCGCGCAACGCGGCCGCCGGCCGGCTGCTGTTTACCACCAGCTACGACGAGGCGGTCGAGCACGCCGACGTGATCTTCCTCGCGGTCGGTACCCCGCCCGACGAGGACGGCAGCGCCGACCTGCAATACATCCTGGCGGCGGCGCGCAGCATCGGCCAGCGCATCACCCGGCCCGTGATCGTGGTCGACAAGTCCACCGTGCCGGTGGGCACCGGCGACAAGGTGCGCGCCGCCATTGCCGGCGAGCTGGCCAGGCGCGGCGCCGCCGTGCAGTTCGACGTGGTGAGCAATCCCGAATTCCTGAAGGAAGGCGCGGCGCTGGAAGACTTTACGCGTCCGGACCGCATCATCGTCGGCAGCGACAACCCGGCCGCGCTCAAGCAGATGCGCCAGCTGTACGCGCCGTTCAGCCGCCAGCACGAGAAGTTCATCGAGATGGACGTGCGCAGCGCCGAACTGACCAAGTATGCCGCCAACGCCATGCTGGCCACCCGCATCAGCTTCATGAACGAACTGGCCAACCTGGCCGAGCTGCTGGGCGCCGACATCGAGCAGGTGCGCCTGGGCATGGGCAAGGATCCGCGCATCGGCCCGCAGTTCCTGTACGCCGGCATGGGCTACGGCGGCTCCTGCTTCCCGAAGGACGTGAAGGCGCTGATACGCACCGGGGCCGACTTCGACCAGCCGCTGCGCATCCTGCAGGCCACCGAGGACGTCAACGAGCGCCAGAAGAGTGTGCTGTTCGACAAGCTGGTGCGCCATTTCGGCAGCGCCGGCGCGCTGCACGGCAAGACCATCGCACTGTGGGGCCTGGCCTTCAAGCCGAACACCGACGACATGCGCGAGGCGCCCAGCCTGGTGCTGATCCGCGCGCTGTTCGCGGCCGGCTGCAAGGTGCGCGCCTACGACCCGGTGGCGAGCAAGGAGGCCGAGCGCCTGCTGCTGGCCGAACACGGCCAGGCGCGCTGCAAGGACCTGCTGTTCCTGGCCGCGTCGGCCAAGGAAGCGGCGGCCGACGCCGATGCGCTGGTGCTGGTGACCGAGTGGAAGGAGTTCCGCTCGCCGGACTTCCGCTACCTGGCCGCCACGCTGCGCGACAAGGCGGTGTTCGACGGCCGCAACATCTACGACCTGGAAGCGGTCACCGCTGCCGGCCTGTCCTATGAAGGCATAGGGCGCATCAACCACGCGCTGAATACGTGAGCGGGGATCCGATGCAAAGCGCATTGCGGAAAGTCCTGGTGACGGGTGCGGCCGGCTTTGTCGGCAGCGCCGTCGCCGCACGGCTGGCGGCCATGGGCCACATCGTGGTGGGCTGCGACAACTTCAACGACTATTACGATCCGCGCCTGAAGACCGGCCGGGTGCAGTCCCTGCTGGCGCCCGCCGGCATTGCCTGCCACAGCGTGGAGCTGGCCGACGGCGCGCAGGTGCAGGCGCTGTTCGAACGCGAGCAGCCGGCGCTGGTGGTGCACCTGGCCGCGCAAGCCGGCGTGCGCTACTCGATCGACAATCCTGCCGCCTATGTGCAGTCCAACCTGGTGGCCTTTGGCCACATGCTGGAAGCGTGCCGCCACCACAAGGTGCAGCACCTGCTGTACGCCAGCAGCAGCAGCGTATACGGCGCCAACGCCAGCCTGCCCTTCAGCGAGGACGACAAGACCGACGCTCCGGTGTCGATGTACGCCGCCACCAAGAAGGCCAACGAGCTGATGGCGCACTCCTACAGCCACCTGTTCGCCCTGCCCGCCACCGGACTGCGCTTCTTCACCGTGTACGGCCCTTGGGGCCGCCCGGACATGGCCTATTTCAGCTTTGCCGAGAAGATGATGCGCGGCGAACCGATACCGGTCTTCGCGGAAGGCAAATTGAGCCGCGACTTCACCTATATCGACGACATCGTCGAAGGCGTGGTGCGCCTGCTGCACAAGCCGCAGCCTGCCGCCGGGGCGAATGGTGAAGACCGCGTGCCGCACACCGTCTTCAACATCGGCAACCACCAGCCTGTGCGCGTGCTGGAGTTCATCCAGACGCTGGAGCGGGTGCTGGGCGTGAACGCGAACATGAATTTCCTGCCGATGCAGCCGGGCGACGTGCCGGCCACGTACGCGGCCATCGACAAGCTGCGCGACTGGGTCGGCTTCGCGCCGACCACCACGCTGGAAACCGGCCTGTCCCGTTTCCGCGACTGGTATCTGCCGTGGCGCGCCGAGCGGGATACGCTCGCGCCGGCCGCCAAAAACAATTGAAAGGATTGCCGTGAAAATTTCTGTTTTCGGACTTGGCTACGTGGGCGCCGTCTCGTGCGGCTGCCTGCCCGAACTTGGCCATGAAGTGATCGGTGTCGACACCAATCCGCTCAAGGTGAAGATGATCAACGACGGCCAGTCGCCGGTGGTGGAGGAAGGCATCAACGAGCTGATCTCCAAGGCCGTGGCCAGCGGCAAGCTGCGCGCCACGCACGACGTGGAGGACGCGGTGCTGAACTCGGACGTGTCGCTGATCTCGGTGGCCACGCCGTCCAACCCCAACTACTCGCCCAACCTGACGGCGGTGGACGCGGTGGTGCGTTCGATCGGCGCCACTTTGCGCAAGAAAAAAGGCGCGCACGTTATCGTGCTGCGCAGCACCGTGCCGCCGGGCACCACCGAAGAGCGCATCCTGCCGATCCTGCTGGAAGCGTCCGGCCGCAAGATAGGCGAAGGCCTGTCGCTGGTGTTCAACCCCGAGTTCCTGCGCGAAGGCAGCTCCGTCAAGGACTTCCACAATCCGCCGCAAACCGTGGTGGGCAGCCTGGGCGAAGCGGGCTACGAAGCGATGGAGGCCATGTACCAGGGCCTGCCGGGCAAATTCGAACGCACCACCACGCAGATCGCCGAATCGGTGAAGTACCTGTGCAATGTGTTCCACGCGATGAAGATCGTGTTCGCCAACGAAGCCGGCTCGGTGCTCAAGGCCTGCAACCTGGACGGCCGCGAAGTGATGAAGATCTTCTGCCAGGACACGCAGCTGAACATCTCGCCGGCCTACCTGCGCCCCGGCTTCGCCTTCGGCGGCTCCTGCCTGCCGAAGGAAGTCAAAGGCTTCCTGACCATGGCGCGCGACCTGGACGTGCCGATTCCCACGCTGTCGGCCCTGCTCGACTCGAACGAGGCGCACATCAAGCGCGCTTACGACATGATCGCCAAAAACGGGCGCAAGAAGGTGGCGCTGTTCGGCCTGGCCTTCAAGCCGGGCACCGACGACATGCGCGACTCGCCGCTGGTGGTGCTGGCCGAGCGCCTGCTGGGCAAGGGCTTCGAACTGGCCATCTTCGACCGCTTCGTCAAGATCAGCCGCCTGCTGGGCAAGAACAAGGAATTCATCGAACAGGAAATCCCGCACCTGGACAAGCTGCTGCGCGACACGCCGGAAGCGGCGCTGCACGACGCCGAAATCATCGTCATCGGACATGCCGACGCCGAGGCGCGCCAGGCCATCGTTTCGCGCGCCAAGGGCCGCCGCATCATCGACCTGTCCGGCTACGCCGAGCTGCGCGACGCGCCGGGCGCACTGTACGAGGGCATTTGCTGGTGAACGGTTCCAAGCCGAAGCTGGTCTTCATCTCGCCCGTGTTCCTGTTTCCGAACGACGCGGGCGGCAAGATCCGCAGCACCAATATCCTGCGCGGCCTGAAGGGCGGCGCCTTCCACGTGACCTTGCTGAGCGCGGCCACGCCGGAGCAGGCGCGCCGCTGGAGCAAGGAAATTGCCGGCGTGTGCGACGAATTCGTGCCGTGGCAGCCGGCGCCGCACCGCCCCATGTGGCGGCGCGCCTTCGACCTGCTGGGCAGCCTGCCGGTGAATGTGGCCAACGACAGGACGCGCCCGGGCATGGACGCGGTGCGCCAGCTGGCGCAGCGGCCCGATGTCGACCTGATGGTGTTCGACTTCGTGCATTCGGCCGTACTGCGTCCGGCCACCCTGCGCATGCGCAGCACCTGCTTTACGCACAACGTGGAGGCGGAAATTTTTGCGCGCCACGCGAAGCAGGCGCGCGGCCCGCACAAGCGCTGGCTGTGGGGTTCGCAGCACACCAAGATGGCGCAGTTCGAAGGCGACGCGCTGCGCAGCTTCGACAGCGTGATCGCGGTCTCCGAGCGCGACGCGCGCTTCTTCAAGGACGCCTACCAGGTGGCCGAGTCGTACGCGATTCCCACCGGCGTGGACCTGGATTTCTTCTCCTACCAGGACCCGCCGGCGGTGGACGCGGCCACGCCGCCGACCGTGGTGTTTACCGGCTCCATGGACTGGGCCGCCAATATCGACGGCATCCAGTTTTTCCTGGGCCAGGTATGGCCGAAAGTGCTGGCGGCGCGGCCGGAAGCGCGCTTCGTGATCGTGGGGCGCAACCCGCCGGCCTCGCTGCAGGCGCTGGCGCGCACCACCGCCAACGTGGAGTTCACCGGCTTTGTCGATGATGTGCGCACTTATGTGCACAAGGCGCATGCCTTCGTGATCCCGCTGCTGGTGGGCGGCGGCACGCGCATCAAGGCTTTCGAGGCCATGGCCATGGGCTGCCCGGTGGTGTCGACCGCGATCGGCATCGAGGGGCTGGATGCGGACAAGGACGTGCACTACCTGGAGCGCGACGATCCGGCCGCCATGGCGGACGCGGTGCTGCAGCTGCTGGCCGACGGCGCGCTGCGCGACGGCCTGGCGCGGCGCGCGCGCCAACTGGTGGAAGAGCGCTTCGGCCACGAGAAGGCGGCGCGGGTGTTCGAGGACATCTGTTTGCGCACGCTGGCACTGCCGGCGGCGACCGAGGCCGCGTGAAGGCCGGCGGGTTACACGTCCGGCAGGCAGGGCGGGTTAGCGGCGCAGCCGCGTAACCCGCTTTTTTTTAAGCCGCCATTTCCTTGCGCAGGAAGGCTTCGAACATCAGCAAAGTCCAGATCGGCGCGCTGTAGTCGCGGCGGCCGGACTGGTGGTGCTCCACCAGCTCGTGCAGGAAGGCCTTGTTGAATATCCCCGTGTCGGCCAGCATCGGCCCGAGCAGCGAGTCGCGCACGCGCTGCGCCAGCGGGCCCCGGAACCACGCCGCCAGCGGCACGGCAAAGCCCATTTTCTTGCGGTACAGGATGTCGTGCGGCAGGTGCGCCTCCAGACTCTTCTTGAACACGTACTTGCCCTCGCCGCCGCGCAGCTTCATGTTCGACGGCAGGCCGGAAATCCATTCCACCAGCTTGTGGTCCAGCAGCGGCACCCGCACTTCCAGGGCGTGCGCCATCGAGGCGCGGTCGACCTTGGTCAGGATGTCGCCCGGCAGATAGGTCTTCATGTCGATGTACTGGATCAGCGACAGCGGATCGTCGGTGGGCGACTTGGCGGCATGGCCACGCATCACGTCGATGGCGCGGTAACCTTGCAGGCCGGCGCGGAAGCTCGGGCTGAGCAGCTTGTCGCGCATGGCGTCGGACATGATGGTCACGCCGTGGAAATAACCCTCCACCGCGTCGCGCGCCAGCGCCTCGAAGGTGGTCTTGGCGCGGAACACGCGCGGCGCCCAGTCGGCCTTCGGATACAGCCGGCCCAGGGTGCCGAACACCGGCTTGCGCAGGCTGTCGGGAATGCGGCCGCGCACGTTCTGCTCGGCCATCGCATAGCGGTAGCGGCGGTAGCCGGCCAGGTTCTCGTCGCCGCCGTCGCCCGACAGCGCCACCGTGACGCGCTTGCGCGCCAGCTGGCACACGCGGTAGGTCGGAATCGCGGAACTGTCGGCGAAGGGTTCGTCGTACAGGTGGGCCAGCGTGTCGAGCAGGCCGTAGTCGTCGGTGTCCACGGTCTCGGTGTAGTGGTCGGTCTGGTACTGCGCGGCCACCATGGAGGCGTACTCGGATTCGTCGTAGGCCTTGTCGTTGAAGGCGATCGAACAGGTGTGCACCGGGCCTTCATTCAAGCCGGCCATCATCGCCACCACCGCGCTCGAATCGACGCCGCCGGACAGGAAGGCGCCCAGCGGCACCTCGGCCACCAGGCGGATCTTGACCGCCTCGCGGATGCGGGTCAGCAGCTCTTCCTGCGCGTCCTCGTCGGACATGGCGCCGTGCAGCTTGAACGGCACATCCCAATATTGCTTGGGCTGGGCCATCGGCGCGCCGACTTTTTGCAGCAGGGTGAAGCCGGGCGACAGCTTGAGCGCGCCCTTGAAGATGGTTTTCGGCTCCGGCACGTAGCCGTAGGCGAAGTAGTCTTCCACTGCCTGCGGATCGATCTCGCGGTTCAGTTGCGGCAGGGTGCGCAGCGCCTTCAGCTCGGAACTGAAAGCGAAGAAGCCGTCCGGCAGCATGGTGTAGTAGAGCGGCTTGACGCCCATGCGGTCGCGCCCCAGGAACATCACCTGCTGGTTGCGGTCCCACAGGCCGAAGGCGAACATGCCGCGGAAGCGGTGCACGCAGTCCTCGCCCCACTCTTCCCACGCGTGCACGATCACCTCGGTGTCGCAGCGGGTGCGGAAGGTGTGGCCCAGGCCCTTCAGTTCCTCGGTCAGCTCGCGGTAGTTGTAGATCTCGCCGTTGTAGCAGACCATCACGCTGCCGTCCTCGTTGCCCAGCGGCTGCAGGCCAGCCGCCACGTCGATCACCGACAGGCGGCGGTGGCCGAAGCCCACGCCCGGCTCGATGTACAGGTCGGCCTCGTCCGGGCCGCGATGGTGCTGCGTTTCATTCATCCGCGCCAGCAGCGCGCGGTCGATTTCGCGCGTGCCGCGCGTATCAAACATTCCGACTATTCCACACATGATGTCCCGCGCTTTCCAGTTTCAGTATCTATTAACGCTGCTTACTTGCGTCTGTTCGCATCCAGGGCGGCATCCACCCGGGCCAGGTTCGCAGCGAGGAATTCGCGCATCGCGGCGCGCGCCAGTTCCGGCTTGTCTTCGAACGGCGAAAAGACCATGACGGCGGCGCCGTCGTCGCTGCCGGTAAGCACCTTCTGCTTCACCTGCAGCACTTTGCCGAGGTAATCGTTGGCGGTGTAGCGGCCGTCGACCCAGTACCAGTTCCACACCAGCATGCGTCCGCCGGCGCCCGCCAGCGTGCTCTCGCGCACGGCCAGCATGCGGCCGCCCACGTTCTCCTCGCGCAGCGCCGACGCCACGCTCTGCCAGTGCGGATCCTTCTCCGCCGCCATGCGGTTCACCGAGCTGATCAGCTTGGTATTGTGGTCCTGCTTGCGGTAGTAGCGCAGGTGCACGCCGACCGGATGGCCGGCCCCGAGCGCGTAGTACTGCTGCAGTTCGGCGCTGGCCGCCGGATAGCTCGGCGACCATTGCACGAATGGCGTGGTTTGCGGCCAGGCGGCGGCGAAGCCGGACAGCTCGGCGGGCGCCGCCGCGCCTTCGCGCTGCTCCAGCCAGGCCGCGTACGCCGGCCAGACGCCGACGCAGACGGCAATGGCCAGCACGGCGGCGGCAAAGCGGCCGAATGGCGCGCTGGCGGCCGACGCCGCCGCCTCGGCGGCGGAGCGCGCCGGCGCGCTCTGCTGGTCCGGCGGCGCATCCTCGCGCCACAGGCTGCCCAGCCAGAACAGCAGGAACATCACCACGCCGAAGAACAGCCAGCCGTAAATCAGGTGGTCGACGCCGACCGCCACTGTCATGCCGCTCAGGTGGCCCAGCATCACGATCATGTAGGCGCGCAGGCCGTTGGCCAGGATGGGCACCAGCGCCGAGGCCAGGATGAACAGCGCGCGGCGCCAGGTGCTGCGGAAGGTCAGGTAGGCATACAGGCAGCCCAGCGTGACCGAGGCGATCAGGTAGCGCACGCCGCTGCACGCCTCCACCACCGACCAGTTGCCGCTCGGGATGGAGAAGTTGGTGCCGTCGCGCAGCACCGGAATGCCGGTGGCGCGCAGCGCCCACACGGTGAAGTCGGCGGTGACGCCGATCAGCGGATTGATGAAGATGTCGCCGAAGGGCACGGCGAACAGCAGGAACGCCAGCGGGAAGGCCAGCGCCCAGGCGATGCGCTTGCCCAGCAGCGCCAACACCACCAGCGGCAGCATGGCGACGAAGGCGTAGTGGCGCACGATCTGCACGTCGCCGAATTCGGCCAGCAGCCAGCCGGCGCCGCAGGCGGCCAGCAGCAGCAAGGCCGGCCAGTACGGCGCGGCGGGCAGCTGCGCGATGGCGTCGCGGCGCTGCCACACCAGCCACAGGCTGATCGGCACGATCACGTAGCCGTGGGTGAAGGTGCCGGAACTGTCCCAGATCTCGACGATGGAGCGGGCGGTGGCGAAATAGGCCAGCAAGGGCAGCAGCAGCGTCACCACGGTCAACAGCAGCAAGGCCTTGCGCGCGCCGGGCATGGGAGCCGGCGCGGAGCCTGGCCCGGCGGCGGCGCCGGCCGCATTGGCCGCGTCGGCGGCGCTTGGCAGGATACTGGATGTCATGCTTCTTTCCTTACAGGGCGGCCGGCTTCCAGCAGTGCACAGACCTGGGCCAGATGGCTGTTCCAGCCATACAGATGTTCAACGGTGGCGCGCGCGGCGGCGCCGATGGCCGCCTCCGGCCGTTCCAGCGCGCCGTTCACGGCGTCGATGAACGCGTGCGCGTCGGCCGCCAGCAGCAGTTCGCGGCCCGGTTCGGCCTGGATGCCTTCCAGCGCCTGCGGCGACACCACCACCGTGCGCGCCATGGCCATCGCCTCCAGCACCTTGTTCTGGATCCCGCGCGCGATGCGCAGCGGCGCCACGCACAGCGCGGCGTGCGCCACGTAAGGCCGTACGTCCGGCACGGTGCCGGTGACCACCACGCCGGGCAGGCCGGCGAGCTGCTGCACTTCGGACGCGGGCCGCGCGCCGACGATGTAGAACACGGCCTGCGGATGGCGCGCGCGCACTGCGGGCAGCACCTCCTCGGCAAACCAGGTGACGGCATCGATGTTGGGCCAGTAGTCCATGGCGCCGGTAAACACCAGCGCCTGCTCGCCCTGCGCGTAGGGGGTGGCGTAGTCGCCCTGCGGCGAGAAGTACACCGTGTCCACGCCGTTGCTGAAGTGGCCGGTGCGCGCCGCGCTTTCCGGCGCCAGTTTGCGGAACAGGTCGGCCTCCGGCTCGGACACGAACAGCGCCGCGTCGCACTCGCGCGCCACGCGGCGCTCGTAGGCCAGCAGCTGGCGCGCCTCGTGCGCGTACAGCATGCTCATGGGCCAGGACTTCTTCTCGGCGTACTGGCGCCACTTGTCGGAATCGACGTCGACGAAATCGACCACCCGCGTGGCGTCCGGATAGGCCTCGGCGTACTGCGCCATGGCCGAGGAGAACACCACGATGCGGCTGATGCCTTCGCGCTGCACGGTGCCGTCCACCCAGCGCCGCAGGCCCGCGTCGCGATAGTAGTCCAGCGACAGCGAGCGGTTGCCCAGCAGCGCACCGAGGCTGCGCACGCGCGCCTGCTTCGGATGCAGCGGCGCGAAGTGCGCGCTGGCGGTCAGCGCTTCCAGGCGCGGCACGTGCTGCCAGTCGTCCTCGTCGTCGACAAAGGTGGCCAGGTGCACGCGGTAGTGCTCCGCCAGGTGCTTGAGCAAATGGTAGGAGCGGATCTTGTCGCCTTTGTTGGGCGGGTACGGTATCCGGTGCACCAGCAGGAGCAGGTTGTCCATGGCGCTATCCCAGGCTGCGGACGATATGCGGTCCCAGCAGATTGGCCACCGGCAGCGGCAGCTTCTTCCACAGCTTGATGAAGAGCTGGTACTTCGGATTGAGCGGATTGTTGTCCGGCAGCTCGCTGGCCGCGTGCATCTGGTACTCGTAGGCCAGCGGGGTAGCGCTGAAACCCCAGTTCTTCTTGAAGTCGTAGGCGCCGGTGCCGAGCTTGCTGCGCCCGAAGTCGAACAGCCGCACGCCGCGCTCGACCGACGCTTCCATCAGGTTCCAGTACATGAAGTCGTTGCCCGCCACCTCGCGCGCGATCGGCATGCTGCCGCCGTAGTAGGGCAACACCTCGTCGCGCCAGAAGAAGCTCATCACGCCGGCCACCGGCTCGCCGTCCTTGACGATGATGCGGATTTCACACTGCTCGCCGAACAGTTCCTTGATCAGCGCGAAGTACTTCTTCGGGAACACCGGCGTGCCCAGGCGCAGCACGCTGGTGGCGTAGATGTGGAAGAAGCGGTCCACGGTCTGGTCGATTTGCGCCGTGAGGCCGCACTTGATGCCCTTGCGTACCATCGCGCGCTGCTTGCGCGGGATGGCGTTCATGTTTTCCTCGTGGTTGGCGCTGATGGCTTTGCGGAAGGTGACGTACAAATCCTTCACGTGCCAGCCCGGCTTGCCGGTCGGTTCGATGTTGCGGTATTCCAGGTGGCCCACGCCCAGCTCGCCGGCCAGCTTGGCGGCGGCCGCGTCCAGCATGGCGCGCGCGTGGTCGTTCAGCGCCACCACGCCGCCGTGCACGCAGAATGGCAGCGAGCTGAGCGAGTGGCCGAACAGCCGGCTCTTGATCTGGCACAAGCCCAGGATGCCCTGGATCTGGCCGTCCTGCTCGACGTAGTAGAACCAGGTCTTGTGGCCGTAGCAGCGCTGGATCAGCGTCTGCCATGCGCTCAGGTGGAAGAAGGTGGCCTGCGGCGCGGCGCGCACGAAGGCGTCCCAGCGGCCGTGGTCGGCCGGGGTCAGCAGTTTCAGGGTGGCGGCGGCGGCCGGCGCTTGCTGCTGCGGCACTGCGTCGATGACGGAACTCATGGCTTGCCCAGGAAGATGCGGTCCATGCGGTCCCACGCGAAATCGCGCGTGAGCGCCTGGATGCGGCCATCCATCCTGGCCAGGTTGACGTAGTGGCGGAAGCGCGTCTTCAGGTTGATGCCGTCCGGACGCGGCTGGCCAGGGTCGATCTCCCATGGATGGAAGTAGAAGATCGCGGGCTGGCCGTCCTCCTGGTTCACCTTGCGCATCATCCAGCGCGACAGCGAATACGGCAGCAGGCGGAAATAGCCGCCGCCGCCGGCCGGCAGGTTGCGCGAGCCCATCCGCACGGTGGTGATCGGCACTTCCAGCAGGCCGCCGGCGTTTTCCGGATGCCAGGCGAAGCGCGGCGCGTCCGGCATGCCGTAGTGGTCGTGCTGCACCGGGTAGATGCTGGAACTGTAGCGGTAGCCCGCTTCCTGCAGCGCATCGAGCGCCCACAGGTTGCCATGGCCGATGGAGAAGCTCGGCGCGCGGTAGCCCAGCACCGCCTGGCCGCCCAGGTCCTCCAGGATGGCCTTGCTGCTGCCGATGTCCTGCATGAAGGCGGCGCGGTCCTGGTCCGAGGCGCGCAGGTGGCCGTAGCCGTGGCTGGCCAGCTCGTGGCCGCCGGCCACGATGCGCTTGACCATGGCCGGATAGCGCTCGGCGATCCAGCCCAGCGTGAAGAAGGTGGCGTGCACATTGCCCGCTTCCAGGATGGCCAGGATGCGGTCGATATTGGCTTCCACGCGGCACTCGCGCTCGGGCCAGCTGTCGCGCGCGATATAAGGCGCGAAGGCGGAGACCTGGAAGTAGTCTTCCACGTCGATGGTCATGGCGTTGCGGATTGGCGCGCGGGCCGGGTTCTGGACGTGGTTCATGATGTCTTGCATCCGTTCTGCATCCACGCTTGCAGCGCGGCGGCGATACGCACGGCGGCCTGGCCGTCCCAGAAGCGCGGCACGCGGCCGGCCTTGCCGCCGCCGGCCATCACTTCGGCGTAGATGGCCAGGATGCGCTGCGGATCCTGGCCGGCGATGGTGTTGCTGCCCTGCGCCACCGTGATGGGACGCTCGGTGTTGTTGCGCAGCGTGATGCAGGGCACGCCCAGCGCGGTGGTCTCTTCCTGGATGCCGCCGGAATCGGTCAGCACCACGCGCGCCTGCTTCATCAGTCCCAGCATTTCCAGGTAGCCCATGGGCGGCAGCAGCAGCACGTTGTCCGTTTCCACCAGGTGGTTCAGGCCGGCCTGTTCTATCATGCCGCGCGTGCGCGGATGCAGCGGGAAGATCACCGGCGTGCGCTGCGCGATCACGGCCGCCGTCTCGAGCAGGGTGCGCAGCACGGCCGGGTCGTCCACGTTGGACGGACGGTGCAGGGTCAGTACCGCGTAGCCTTCGGCGCCGTCGGCCAGGCCGGGACGGCCGGCATCGGCCACGATGGCGGCGGCGGGCACGGCGCGCGGCAGGTTGCGCACCAGGGTGTCGATCATCACGTTGCCGACGAACTGGATGCGGTGCGCCGCCACGCCTTCGCGCAGCAGGTTTTCTTCGCCGCTTTCCTCGGTGGTAAACAGCAGGTCGGAAATCTGGTCGGTCAGCACGCGGTTGATTTCCTCCGGCATGGCGCGGTCGAAGCTGCGCAGGCCCGCCTCCACGTGGATCACCGGCACGCCCTTCTTGGCCGCCACCAGCGCGCAGGCGATGGTGGAGTTGACGTCGCCCACCACCAGCACGGCGGTCGGCTGCACCTCATCCAGCGCAGGTTCGAACTTCCTCATCACCTCGGCGGTCTGCTGCGCGTGGCTGCCGGAACCGACTTCCAGGTTGATGTCCGGCGCCGGGATGCCGAGCGCCTCGAAGTACTGGTGGTTCATTGCCACGTCGTAATGCTGGCCGGTGTGCACCAGCTTGACATCCACCTGCGGGCGCAGCGCGGACAGCGCCGCCATGATGGGCGCCATCTTCATGAAATTGGGGCGCGCTCCCACCACGCACAGGATGCGGAAGGCGCTCATTCGTTGTTGTCCTGCACCGCGCCGTTGGCGGCGCTGGGGCTGGGGCCGGCGCCGGCGCCCATGCCGGCGCCGGCCGGCGGCGCGGCAACGATTTTCTTCAGGATGTTGAGCACCGATCCCATCGACCGCTCGAGCCGCATCATGCGCTCGTCCATGCCGTCCGGGTAGGCCGAATTGACCACCGCCATGTCGGCCTCGTCGACCTGCACCTTGGCCGGCTCCGGCGGCGCCTGGAATTCGGTGGCGATGTCCTTGATCACGTCTTCCACGTGGGCGCCGGTGAACTCGTGCAGCTCCTCCAGGAAACCCATCAGCAGCAAGCGGTCGCACAGCGCATTGGTCATGCGCGGGATGCCGCCGGTGTAGCTGAAGATGGCGGCGTGCGCCTCCGGCGTGAAGGCCGGGTCGTTGTTCCAGCCCACCGTGTGCAGGCGGTGCTCGATGTAGGCCTGGGTTTCCTGCGCGTCCATCGGCCCCAGGTGGTAGGTGGCGATCACGCGCTGGCGCAGCTGCTGCATGTCCGGGCTGTGCAGGGTGGCGCGGAACTCGGGCTGGCCCAGCAGGAAAGTCTGCAGCAGCGACTTGTCGTCGGTCTGGAAGTTCGACAGCATGCGCAGCTCTTCCACCGTGCGCGGCGTCAGGTTCTGCGCCTCGTCCACCACCAGCAGCGCGCGGCGGCCCTGCTGGTCGCAGGCGCGCAGGAAGGCTTCCAGCCGGGTCAGCAGCGTGCTCTTGCTGGCGTCCTCGCTGGGCAGGCCGAAGGCCGCCAGCACCATGCGCAGCGTGTCTTCCGAGTTGAGCGCGGTGTTGACGATGTGCGCCGCCACGATCTGCTGCGAGGACAGCGTGTTGAGCATGTTGCGCACCAGCGTGGTCTTGCCGGCGCCGACTTCGCCGGTAATGACGATGAAGCCCTCGCCCTGCGACAGGCCATACTCCAGGTAAGCCATGGCCCGCTTGTGGCCCTTGCTGCCGAAGAAAAAATGCGGGTCCGGCCGCAGCCGGAACGGTTTGGCGCTAAGGCCGTAGTAACTTTCGTACATCCTTGCCAGACTCCACTAGAACTGCTTGCTCACGGACGCCGAAATGGCGTTCTCGGTGTAGTCGCGCCCGGCGACTGCGGTCACGCCCTTGACCCGGCGCACTTCCAGGTTGCCGTTCACCTTGCGGGCGAACTGGCGCGTCAGGCTGAGCCTGATGGAGCGGTTGTTATCGCTGCGGTCCTGCGTCAGCGATTCGGACCGGTTGACGGTGCCGGTCAGATTGAGGCCGGTGCGCGGGGACAGGCGCCAGTTGAAGGTGGCGGTGGCGCCGCTCTGGCGCGTATTGTCGTTCAGCGTATTGGTCGAGCCGCCCAGCAGGCCGGCATCGACGTCCAGCAGCGACAGGCCGTTGCGGCGCGAACTGACCAGCGCCAGCACCAGCGTGCCGCGCGCACTGTTGAAGGCGGCGGTGGCCTGCAGCTGTTTCTGCAGCATGTAGCGGTTGCTCAGGTAATTGATGCTGTTGGCCAGCGACGGCGGCAGGCCGGCGGCGATGATGTAGGCTTCAACCGCCTGGCGGCGCGCCGCCGCGTCCGGTATCTGGGCCTGGAACAGCTGGTCCAGCAGGGCGAAGGTATTGACCGCCGACGGCAGCTGGAACTGCGAGCGGGTGGTGGTGACGGCGTCGCTGTAGGTCAGCGACCAGACGCTGGTGCGGGTGCGGTGGTTGGCAGACAGGAAATAACTGTCGCCGAAGTAGCGCTTGCCCACGTTGAGCTGCACGCTGGTGCGCCCGCTGGGACGCCAACTGCCGCCCACCGACCAGTTCTTGCCCTTGGTCACGCCGCCCAGCGACTGGTAGTCGTACTTGTCGTAGCCGCCGGTCACCGTCAGGGTCAGCTGCGGCGAATACAGGTAGTTCAACGTGCCCAGCATGTTCTGGCTGCTCGAGCTTTGCGCGATCGAGTCGTCCAGGTTCTGGCGCGTGTAGTACAGGTTCCAGCCGATCTGGCGGTAGGCGCTGCCGCTGGCCAGGTTCAAGGTCACCTGGTCGCTGGTGCTGGTGCCGAAATCGCTGCGGTCGGAACTGACCCTGTCGCGCGCATAGCGCAGTTCGGCGTTGGCCTGCGAGCCGAAGCGGTGCAGCAGGTAGGGGCTGACGCGCCAGGTCTTGATCTCGCTGCTGATGCCGGGCGCGAACGGGTTGGCCGGCGTGCCGCCGACGTTGGGGCCGAACGCCGACACGCCCTGCTCGGAAATGCTGGCGCTGCTGTCGAGGAACAGCTTCTCGCTGATCAACTTGGCTTTCAGATCGGCCTGCAAATTTTGCTGGCCGCTGTTGGCGTTCTGGCCGTTCGGGCCGCGCAGATTCGAATCGGCGTACTTGTAGAAATGCTTGTTATAGCTGGCGCGAAAGTCGATGCGCGGCCCCTGGTTTTGCAGCACGAAGCCGGGCGTGAGCTCGCTGATGAACTGGCTGCGCTCCTGGCCTTCGGCAGCCAGCATCACGTTATCGGTCCAGGTCTCGCGCAGGCTGGCGTTGGGGGCGAAGGTCCAGTCCGCGCGGCTGGGCTGCGCCAGCGACAGCGCAGCCAGGCCCACCGCTGCCGCCAATCCAGTGCGGCGCGGTTTAGCCATAGTGATAGTCATAGGTTTCGGTGCCGGGGAATTCTCGGGTCTTGTTGTAGATCAGGTTCACATTGTTCAAGCCTTCGAGCTGGCTCAGCGCTTCCTTGACCGCGTGCTGGGTGGTGCGCTCGGCTTCCACCACCACCACGATCTGGCCCATGTGGCCGGCCAGCACGTGCGCTTCGCTGGTCAGCAGCAGCGGCGGCGAATCGAAGATGACGATACGGTCCGGATAGCGGTTGGCGATCTCGTAGACCAGCGAGGTCATGGTCTGGCTGGCCAGCAGCTCGGTGGCGCGCGGGTTGCTGGTGCCGGCCGGCAGCAGGGTCAGCGTGTCGACGTTGGTGCGCAGCATGACGTCGGCCATGTCGACCTTCTCGTCCAGCAGCAGGTCCATCAGGCCGCGCTGGACCGGCAGGCCCAGCGTGCGCAGCACCGAAGGGCGCGCCACGTCGGCGTCCACCAGCAGCACCGTGTGGTCCAGCTCCATCGCGATGCTCATGGCCAGATTGATCGAGCAGAAGGTTTTTCCTTCGCCGGGCAGCGAGCTGGTGATCATGATCAGGTTGCCCGGCTTCTCGCCGGCCGGGCGCGGGCCGAAGGCGCGCTTGATCAGCGGGCGCTTGATGACGCGGAAGTCCTCCACCAGGGTGGTGCGGCCGCCGGCGGCGGTAACCAGGCCGATGTCCTGCATGTGCTGCAAGTCCAGTTCCACGCGGCGCGGGCCGCGGCGCGGCGCGCCTTCGGCCACGGCGGCGTCGCCCGACGGGGCGGCTGCCGGAGCAGATGCCGCGGAGACGGCTGCAACCGGAGCGGCTGCGGGCGCGGGCGCGGCTGCGGCCACTGCGGCGGCGGGCGCAGCTTCCTGCGGGGCGGCGGCCATGGCGGCAGCCACGGCGGCGGCGTGGCCGGCGTCCTGGACGGCCGGGGCGGCCGCCGGCGCGGCGCTATCGGCGGCCGGCGCGTCCTTCGGGTGCTCTATGCGGCTGGCCGCGCGTTCAATAATGCTCATCGGATTCCCCGTGGATCTATCAGATTGGTTTCAGCAGCAAAGCCGCCATCACGCCGCCATAGGCGGTAAACAGCACCGCCACCGCGGCGCTGAAGGCGTACAGCCGGCGCCGGCGGCGCACTTTTTGCTGCTCGGTCCAGTTCATGCTGATGGTGCCCAGGATGGGAACGCCGGTAATGCTGCGCAAAGCGGACTGGCTGACAAAGGTCGGCCGGATCTGGCTCATCAGCAGCGCCACGCCCAGGCCCATCAGCAAGGCTGCGCCGAACACCATGGACATCAGGCGCGGACGGTTGGGGCCGATCGGCAAGGTCGATGCGGTGGGCGGGTCGATCACGCGGAAGCTCAGCATGTCGGTGGCCGAAGTCAGGTCGCCGGACAGGCGGGCCGCCTCGCGGCGCTCCACCAGCTTGCTGTAGTTTTCCTTGTTGATCTGGTAGTCCCGGTTCAGCTGCGCCAGCTGGGCTTCGACTTCCGGCGCCGCCGTGCTCTGGCCGCGCAAACGGCCCAGACGCGCACTGTACTCGTCCACGCGCGCCTTCAGCGACGCCACGCGCGCTTCCTCCACCGACAGCGCGACGTTCATCTGCTGCATCATGGGGCTGTAGTTGATGCCGGGATCGGCGCTGCGCACGCGCTTCTTGGCTTCTTCCTTCTTGCGCGCTTGCAGTTGCGCCAGCAGGCGGCGGTTCGACACGATGTCGGGATGCTCTTCCGTGAACTGCAGGCGCAGCGCGTCCAGATTCTTTTCGACGGTCTGGATGCGGCCGTCGAGTTCCGGATTCAAGCCTTCATCCTGCTGCGGGATGGCCTGGGTCAGCGGGGCCGGCTCTTCGCCGCCCATCTGGCGCTTGATGGCGTTGCGGGCCTGCTCGGCCTCGGCCAAT
>NZ_BAAKJE010000041.1:0-12677 GCF_059704565.1 Massilia sp. NBRC 108631 | reverse complement strand
CTCGCGAGGGCTGCTTGCTGTCCGTTCCCAAATTTGTGTCCATAATCGAATTTGTGGGCACAAATTTGTTGTGCCTTCGATTCGATCATCAGAGATGCTGCCGCTTGAAGTCTAGACGGCGGCGGCTGGACGCTTACGCTGTACTCGGCCACGCTGTCGGATCTCTTCGGGTCGCAGCAGACCGCATAAAAAAACGGCACCCGAAGGTGCCGTTTTGCTTTGGAGCTTGAAGATTACGCTTCGTCGCCGCCGTGAGGAACTTCCTCGCCTGGCAGCTCGGCCACGATGGCCGCGCGTTCCGCGTCCAGCAGGGCTTTGCGTTCTTCCGCTTCCCAGACTTCCTTCTCGCGGCGGGCGCGGTGGAAGGCCAGGCCGGTACCGCCAGGAATCAGGCGGCCCACGATGACGTTTTCTTTCAGGCCGCGCAGACCGTCGCGCTTGCCCATGATCGCCGCTTCGGTCAGCACGCGGGTGGTTTCCTGGAACGATGCGGCCGAGATGAACGAATCGGTCGACAGCGATGCCTTGGTAATACCCAGCAGCACGTTTTCGTAGGTTGCAGGAATCTTCTGGGCCGCGTTCATGCGGTCGTTTTCTTCCAGCAGCTCGGAACGCTCCACCTGCTCGCCGACGATGTAGTCGGTGTCGCCGGCGTTGACGATCTGGACACGGCGCAGCATCTGGCGCACGATCACTTCGATGTGCTTGTCGTTAATCTTCACGCCCTGCAGACGGTACACGTCCTGCACTTCGTCAACGATGTAACGCGCCAGCGCTTCGATACCCAGCAGGCGCAGGATGTCTTGCGGATCGGCCGGGCCGTCCACGATCATCTCGCCCTTGTTCACCACCTGGCCGTCGTGCACCAGCACTTGCTTGTCCTTGGTAATCAGGAACTCGTGCTTGTTGCCGTCCATGTCGGTGATTTCCAGACGCTGCTTGCCCTTGGTTTCTTTACCAAACGCCACCGTACCGGTGACTTCCGCCAGCATGCCCGCGTCTTTCGGCGAACGTGCTTCGAACAGCTCGGCAACGCGCGGCAGACCACCGGTAATGTCGCGGGTCTTCTGCGATTCGGTCGGGATACGCGCCAGAACCTCACCCACGGACACTTGCTGGCCGTCTTTCACCATGATCAGCGCGCCGACCTGGAAGCCGATCGCCACTGCGTGTTCGGTGCCGGCGATCTTCACTTCGGCGCCGTCTTCGTTCAGCAGTTTCACCTGCGGACGCATGGTCTTGGTCAGCGAACCGCGGCGCTTGGCATCGATTACCACCAGCGTTGCCAGACCGGTCACTTCGTCCACCTGGCGGGCCACGGTCACGCCTTCTTCGACGTTCTCGAAACGCACCGTACCGGCGTACTCGGTGATGATCGGACGGGTCAGCGGATCCCAGGTCGCCAGGGCCGTGCCGGCCTTGATGACCATGCCGTCCTTGACGATCAGGGTCGCGCCGTACGGCACCTTGTGACGCTCGCGCTCACGGCCGTGGTCGTCGGTAATCAGCACTTCACCGGAACGGGAAATGACGATTTGCGCGCCCTTGCCGTTGGTGACGTAACGCATGGTCGAGGTGAAGCGGATGGTACCGTTCGACTTCGCTTCCACGCTCGAGGCCACTGCTGCACGCGATGCCGCACCACCGATGTGGAAGGTACGCATGGTCAGCTGGGTACCCGGCTCACCGATCGACTGTGCTGCAACAACACCGACTGCTTCGCCGGAGTTCACCAGCATGCCGCGGCCCAGGTCGCGGCCGTAGCACTTGGCGCACAGGCCGTAGCGCGTGTCGCAAGTCAGCGGGGTGCGGACCTTGACCTCGTCGACGCCCATGCGCTCGACTTCTTCCACCATGTCTTCGTCCAGCAGCGTGCCGGCTTCGAACACGGTTTCCTGGGTCTCAGGATTGACGATGTCGGTGCCTGCCACGCGGCCGAGGATACGGTCGCGCAGCGCTTCGATCACTTCGCCGCCTTCGACCATCGCCTTCATCAGCGTGCCGTTGGAGGTGCCGCAATCGTCCTCGATCACCACCAGATCCTGGGTCACATCGACCAGGCGGCGAGTCAGGTAACCCGAGTTCGCGGTCTTCAGTGCCGTATCCGCCAGACCTTTACGAGCGCCGTGGGTCGAGATGAAGTACTGCAACACGTTCAGGCCTTCGCGGAAGTTCGCGGTAATCGGCGTTTCGATAATCGAACCGTCCGGTTTCGCCATCAGGCCTCGCATACCAGCCAGCTGGCGAATCTGCGCTGCGGAACCGCGGGCGCCCGAGTCGGCCATCATGTAAATCGCGTTGAACGATTCCTGGGTGGTGGTGGTGCCGTCGCGTTTCACGACGTCTTCCACTTTCAGCTGGTCCATCATGGCCTTGCCGACTTCATCGGAGGTCTTGCCCCAGATGTCGACCACCTTGTTGTAACGCTCGCCGGCGGTCACCAGACCCGAAGCGTACTGCTGCTCGATCTGCTTGACTTCGGACTCTGCAGCCGAAATCAGGGTGACTTTTTGTGGCGGTACCAGCATGTCGTCCACGCAGATCGAAATACCGGCGCGGGTTGCCAGGCGGAAGCCCGACTGCATCAGCTGGTCGGCGAACACCACGGTGGCGCGCAGGCCGCACTTGCGGAACGACGTGTTGATCAGCTTGGAGATTTCCTTCTTCTTCAGCGCGCGGTTCAGCACGGAGAATGGCAGGCCCTTCGGCAGGATCTCGGACAGGATGGCGCGGCCGACCGTGGTTTCATAACGGGTCAGGGTGCGCACGAACTCGCCGGTCGCCGGATCTTTTGGATGCTCGACGATACGCACGGTGATGCGCGTGGTCAGTTCGACTTCCTTGTTGTCGTAGGCACGGATGACTTCCGACACGTCCGGGAACAGCATGCCCTCGCCCTTGGCGTTGATCGCTTCGCGGGTCGCGTAGTACAGACCCAGCACGATATCCTGCGAAGGAACGATGGACGGCTCGCCGTTGGACGGGAACAGGATGTTGTTCGACGCCAGCATCAGCGTGCGCGCTTCCATCTGCGCTTCGATCGACAGCGGCACGTGGACTGCCATCTGGTCACCGTCGAAGTCGGCGTTGAACGCCGCGCAGACCAGCGGGTGCAGCTGGATCGCCTTGCCTTCAATCAGGACCGGCTCGAACGCCTGGATGCCCAGACGGTGCAGCGTAGGCGCACGGTTCAGCATGATCGGGTGTTCGCGGATGACTTCTTCCAGGATGTCCCACACCACCGGCTCTTGAATTTCAACCAGTTTCTTGGCCGCCTTGATGGTGGTAGCCAGACCCATCAGTTCGAGCTTGTTGAAGATGAACGGCTTGAACAGTTCCAGGGCCATCAGCTTCGGCAGGCCGCACTGGTGCAGTTTCAGCTGCGGACCCACCACGATCACCGAACGGCCGGAGTAGTCGACGCGCTTGCCCAGCAAGTTCTGGCGGAAGCGGCCGCCCTTACCCTTGATCATCTCGGCCAGCGACTTCAGCGGACGCTTGTTGGCGCCGGTCATCGCTTTGCCGCGACGGCCGTTGTCCAGCAGCGAGTCCACTGCTTCTTGCAGCATGCGCTTTTCGTTGCGCGTGATGATCTCTGGAGCGCGCAGCTCCATCAGGCGTTTCAGACGGTTGTTACGGTTGATGACGCGGCGATACAGGTCGTTCAGGTCGGAGGTCGCGAAGCGGCCGCCGTCCAGCGGTACCAGCGGACGCAGTTCCGGCGGCAGCACCGGCAGCACTTCCATGATCATCCAGTCCGGCTTGATGCCGGAACGCTGGAACGCTTCCAGCACTTTCAGGCGCTTGGCGTACTTCTTGATCTTCGCTTCGGACTTCGATTCCTTCAGTTCCACGCGCAGCGTCTCGGCATCGCGGTGGATGTCGATCGAGCGCAGCAGTTCACGGATGCCTTCGGCGCCCATGAAGGCGGTGAAGTCGTCGCCGTACTCTTCGTACTTGGCGGCGTAGTCGTCTTCCGACATGATCTGGCACTTCTTCAGCGGGGTCATGCCGGGGTCGGTCACGACGTATGCTTCGAAGTACAGCACGCGTTCGATATCGCGCAGGGTCATGTCCAGCACCATGCCCAGGCGGGATGGCAGCGATTTCAGGAACCAGATGTGGGCGGTCGGCGAGGCCAGCTCGATGTGGCCCATGCGCTCGCGGCGCACCTTGGCCAGCGTGACTTCGACGCCGCATTTTTCGCAGATCACGCCGCGGTGCTTCAGGCGCTTGTACTTGCCGCACAGGCATTCGTAATCCTTGATCGGGCCAAAGATCTTGGCGCAGAACAGGCCGTCGCGCTCAGGCTTGAAGGTGCGGTAGTTGATGGTTTCCGGCTTTTTGACTTCGCCGTAGGACCACGAACGGATTTTTTCAGGAGAGGCCAGACCGATCTTGATCGCGTCGAACGTCTCGTTTTGCTGAACTTGCTTGAATAGATCGAGCAGAGCTTTCATGTATCACTCCAGGTGATTGAATTCTTAAAGCTGCCGGGTGGAGGGTTTCCGCCGCCCGGCGGCGCCAGTGTCTTAGTTGCGTTCCAGGTCGATATCGATACCCAGGGAACGGATCTCTTTCACCAGCACGTTGAACGATTCCGGCATGCCTGCGTCGATCACGTGGTCGCCTTTGACCAGGTTTTCGTACACTTTGGTACGGCCGTTCACGTCATCCGACTTCACAGTCAGCATCTCTTGCAGCACGTAGGACGCGCCGTATGCTTCCAGTGCCCACACCTCCATCTCACCGAAGCGCTGGCCGCCGAACTGGGCTTTACCGCCCAGTGGCTGCTGCGTCACCAGCGAGTACGGACCGGTCGAACGCGCGTGCATCTTGTCGTCCACCAGGTGGTGCAGTTTCAGCATGTGCATCACGCCGACGGTGACCTTGCGCTCGAACGCTTCGCCGGTGCGGCCGTCGTACATGGTGACCTGGTTCTTCGACGGGGTCATGCCCAGTTTCGTGGCGATCTCGTCAGGGTAAGCCAGGTCCAGCATGCGGCGGATTTCGGACTCGTGCGCACCGTCGAACACCGGCGTGGCGAACGGCACACCTTTTTTCAGGTTGTGCGCCAGTTTCATGATCTCTTCGTCGTCGAATTGATCGATGTCTTCCGGACGGCCCGACTCGTTGTACACGGTGGTCAGATACTTGCGCATCTCTTCGACCTTGATCTGCTGCGCCAGCATTTCGCCGATGCGGATGCCCAGGCCCTTGGCTGCCCAGCCCAAGTGGGTTTCCAGGATCTGACCCACGTTCATGCGGGACGGCACACCCAGCGGGTTCAGCACCACGTCGGCCGGGGTACCGTCGGCCATGTACGGCATGTCTTCCACTGGAACGATACGGGAAACCACACCCTTGTTACCGTGGCGGCCGGCCATCTTGTCGCCCGACTGCAGGCGGCGTTTCACGGCCAGGTAGACCTTGACCATCTTCTGCACGCCAGGCTGCAGCTCGTCGCCTTGCGTCAGCTTCTTGCGCTTCTCTTCGAAGGCCAGGTCGAACTGGTGGCGCTTCTCGTTGATGGATTCCTTGATGGCTTCCAGCGCGGTGGCGGCGGCGTCGTCCGCAGGGCGGATGTCGAACCAGTGGTACTTGTCCAGATCATCCAGGTATTCCTTGGTGATCTTGGCGCCTTTGGCCAGCTTCTTCGGACCGCCGTTGACCACTTGGCCGATCAGCATCTTCTCCAGACGCTGGAAGGCGTCGCCCTCCACGATACGCATCTGGTCGTTCAGGTCCAGGCGGAAGCGCTTCAGCTCGTCGTCGATGATCTGCTGGGCGCGCTTGTCGCGCACGATGCCTTCGCGGGTGAACACCTGCACGTCGATCACGGTGCCGACCATGCCCGACGGCACGCGCAGCGAGGTGTCTTTCACGTCCGACGCTTTTTCGCCGAAGATGGCGCGCAGCAGCTTCTCTTCCGGGGTCAGCTGGGTTTCGCCCTTCGGCGTCACTTTACCGACCAGGGTGTCGCCGGCGGTCACTTCTGCGCCGATGTAGACGATACCGGACTCATCCAGACGAGCCAGCTGGTTCTCAGCCAGGTTCGAGATGTCGCGGGTGATTTCTTCCGCGCCCAGCTTGGTATCGCGTGCGACAACCGACAGCTCTTCGATGTGGATCGAGGTGTAGCGGTCGTCTTTCACGACGTTTTCCGAGATCAGGATCGAATCTTCGAAGTTCAGACCATTCCATGGCATGAAGGCCACGGTCATGTTCTGGCCCAGTGCCAGCTCGCCCAGGTCGGTCGATGCGCCGTCGGCGATCACGTCGCCCTTGGCCACGCGGTCGCCCACTTGCACGATAGGACGCTGGTTGATATTGGTGTTCTGGTTGGAACGGGTGTATTTGATCAGGTTGTAGATGTCCACACCGACTTCGCCGGCGGTCGCCTCTTCGTCGTTGACGCGGATCACCACGCGGCCTGCATCGATGTAGTCGACCACGCCGCCGCGCAGCGCTTGCACGGTGGTGCCCGAGTCGACCGCCACGGTGCGTTCGATACCGGTACCGACCAGCGCCTTTTCAGGACGCAGGCAAGGCACAGCCTGGCGTTGCATGTTGGCACCCATCAACGCGCGGTTCGCGTCATCGTGTTCCAGGAACGGAATCAGCGAAGCCGCCACGGACACGATCTGGCCCGGCGCCACGTCCATGTACTGGATGCGCTCCGGCGACACCAGGATGGTCTCGCCGGCTTCACGGGCCGACACCAGCTCGTCGCTCAGTTTGCCTTCGGCGTTGATGGTCGCATTCGCCTGGGCGATGATGTAGCGGCCTTCTTCGATGGCGGACAGGTAGTCGATCTTGTCGGTCACCATGGAGCCTTCGACCTTGCGGTACGGGGTTTCCAGGAAGCCATATTCGTTCAGGCGGGCATACAGTGCCAGCGAGTTGATCAGGCCGATGTTCGGGCCTTCAGGCGTTTCAATCGGGCACACGCGGCCGTAGTGGGTCGGGTGCACGTCGCGCACCTCGAAGCCGGCGCGTTCGCGCGTCAGGCCGCCAGGGCCCAGAGCGGAAACACGGCGCTTGTGGGTGATTTCCGACAGCGGGTTGGTCTGGTCCATGAACTGCGACAGCTGGGACGAACCGAAGAACTCGCGGATCGCGGCCGAAATCGGCTTGGAGTTGATCAGGTCGTGCGGCATCAGGTTGTCGGCTTCGGCCTGGCCCAGGCGTTCCTTGACGGCGCGCTCCACGCGCACCAGGCCGGCGCGGAACTGGTTTTCGGCCAGTTCGCCCACGCAGCGCACGCGGCGGTTACCCAGGTGATCGATGTCGTCCACTTCGCCGCGGCCATTGCGCAGCTCGACCAGGATCTTGATCACGGCCAGCACGTCTTCGTTCGACAGCGTCATCATGCCGGTCAGTTCGTCGCGGCCGATGCGGCGGTTGAACTTCATGCGGCCGACGGCGGACAGGTCGTAGCGGTCGGCGCTGTAGAACAGGCCGTTGAACAGCGCTTCCACCGATTCTTCGGTTGGCGGCTCGCCGGGACGCATCATGCGGTAGATCGCGATGCGGGCGGCGGTCTGGTCCATCGTGTCGTCGATGCGCAGGGTCTGCGAGATGTAGGCGCCCTGGTCCAGATCGTTGGTGTACAGGGTCTGGATGTCGGCGATCGACGCGTCGCGCAGGCGGGCCAGCACGTCTTCGGTCAGTTCGTCGTTGGCGTTGGCCACCACTTCACCGGTTTCCGGATCGACGATGTTCTTGGCCAGCACGCGGCCCAGCAGGTAGTCTTCCGGCACCGAGATATGCTTCAGGCCGGCCGCGTCGATGTCGCGCACGTGCTTGGCGTTGATGCGCTTGTCCTTCATGACGATGGTCTTGCCGGTCTTCGGATCGACGATGTCGAAGCGCGCGACTTCGCCGCGCAGGCGCTCGGCCACGAATTCCATCTCGGCGCCTTCGGAGCGCAGGTGGAAGTTGTCGAATACGAAGAAGTTCGCCAGGATCTGCTCCGGCGTCATGCCGATCGCCTTCAGCAGGATGGTCACTGGCATCTTGCGGCGGCGGTCGACGCGGAAGAACAGGATGTCTTTCGGGTCGAACTCGAAGTCCAGCCACGAACCGCGGTAAGGAATGATGCGGGCCGAGAACAGCAATTTGCCGGACGAGTGGGTCTTGCCACGGTCGTGCTCGAAAAACACGCCCGGGGAGCGGTGCAGCTGCGAAACGATAACGCGCTCAGTACCGTTGATCACGAACGAACCGGTGGTGGTCATCAGGGGCAGTTCGCCCATGTAGACTTCCTGTTCCTTCATTTCCTTGACGACCGGCTTGGTCGGCGATTCCTTGTCCAGGATCACCAGGCGCACCTTGGCGCGCAGCGGCGACGCGAACGTCAGGCCACGCAGCTGGCATTCCTTGACGTCGAAGGCGGGGTCGCCCAGCACGTACGACAGGAACTCGAGACGCGCGAAGCCATTGTGCGAAACGATAGGGAAAATGGAGGTGAAGGCCGACTGCAGGCCGTCATTCTTGCGCGTCGACGGTGCGATGTCTTCTTGCAGGAAGTTGTGGTAGGACTCGAGCTGGGTAGCCAGCAGGAACGGAACGTTGTGGACGTTGGCGCGCTTCGCGAATGACTTGCGAATGCGTTTCTTCTCAGTAAATGAGTAGTGCATGGACACTCCGTGAGTGACAGAAAGGATAGAAAATTCAGGTTTTGCAAGGTGCGCTGCGGAACGAACGTCACACAGACGAAACCTCAAGCCTCTATCATTTCAGGTCGATATGATCAAACTGCAGCTTGAATTTTGCTACAAATACGCGCTACAAATACGACAAAGACGACAAAGGAGCCAAAGCCGGCATTCCTCCCTTCCGGAAGGAATGCCTCACTTTGGCTCGGGCGAAAACTGCTCGCCGGTACAACTAGATTACTTCAGATCGGCCTTGGCGCCAGCTTCTTCCAGCTTCTTCTTGCCGGCTTCAGCGTCAGCTTTCGACAGCGCTTCTTTCACGACTTTTGGTGCGCCGTCAACAACGTCTTTAGCTTCTTTCAGGCCCAGACCGGTGATTTCGCGAACAACTTTGATCACGCCAACTTTGTTTGCGCCAACTTCGGACAGAACCAGGTTGAATTCGGTCTGCTCTTCAACTGCTGCGCCAGCTGCTGCGCCGCCAGCTGCTGGAGCGGCCATAGCGGCTGCCGACACGCCGAATTTTTCTTCGAAAGCTTTGACCAGTTCGTTCAGGTCCATTACGGACATTTCGCTCACTGCGTTCAGGATATCGTCTTTGGAAATTGCCATTTGAAACTCCTAATTTATTTGTATGCTACAGAATTGTTTACTTGAGAAAAAAAGCGCGGCGCTATTAAGCAGCTGCGGTTTCTTCGGCTGCAGGAGCAGCTTCCGAACCTTCGCCTTTTTTCGCTGCCAGAGCAGCCAGACCACGTGCAAAGCCCGATACCGGAGCCAGCATAACGCCCAACAGCTGCGAGATGAGGACTTCACGGCTAGGAATGCTCGCCAGCGCGGTAACAGCAGCTTTATCCAGCTGTTTACCTGCGTAGTTACCGGCGATGATGACCAGCTTGTCGTTGGTTTTAGCGAAGTCGTTGATGACTTTCGCTGCTGCAACGGCATCATCCGAGATCGAGTAGATCAGCGGACCGGTCATGCTGTCAGCCAGGGCGGCGAACTGCGTACCTTCTACTGCACGGCGAGCCAGGGTGTTCTTCAGAACACGCAGGTATACGCCTTGGGTACGCGCTTTAGCACGAAGTTGCGTCAAGTGAGCAACCTGGATGCCACGGTACTCGGCCACGACCACGGTTTGCGCAGTTGCTACTTTTGCGGAAACTTCGGCTACGACGGCCTTTTTGTCATTCAGATTGAGACCCACGGTCAACCTCCTTAAATGATGTTTGGCAAATGCCGCACATCGGTTCGAACAACGGCGTCCGAGGTTAGGAGTCCAATGGACTGCAAAACTTGTTCGGGTACACCATCTGCGTTGGGCGCTGTGTGGCGATTAAGCGGAAAGCCTGCCTGCTGCCCTCCACCCCAACGGTCTTTGATTGCCTGCCCGCCGGAGCGGACAGCCCAAAGATGCGCCCCGGGCTTGCGCCCGGGGACTTGATTCTTTACTTAAGCAGCCAGACCAGCGTGGTCAACACGGACGCCAGCGCCCATGGTCGACGAGATCGCTACTTTGCGCAGGTACACGCCTTTCGACGATGCCGGCTTGGCCTTGTTCAGCGCTTCGATCAGGGCAACCAGGTTGCGCTTCAGATCGGCGTCGTCGAAGGACTTGCGGCCGATGGTGGCGTGGATGATACCAGCCTTGTCGGTACGGTACTGCACCTGGCCGGCTTTCGCGTTTTTCACGGCGGTAGCGACGTCAGGGGTTACAGTGCCCACCTTCGGGTTAGGCATCAGGCCGCGTGGGCCCAGGATCTGGCCCAGGGTACCAACGATACGCATGGTGTCTGGCGAAGCGATGACGATGTCGAAAGGCATGTCGCCGGCTTTGACGCGCTCGGCCAGGTCTTCCATACCAACCACGTCGGCGCCGGCTGCCTTGGCAGCTTCAGCCTTGTCGCCCGAAGCGAACACGGCCACGCGTACGGTCTTGCCGGTGCCGGCTGGCAGCACGACGGAACCACGTACCACCTGGTCGGATTTCTTAGGATCCACACCCAGCTGTACCGACACGTCGATCGATTCGTTGAACTTGGCGGTGGCCAGTTCTTTGATCAGCGCAACTGCGTTGTCGAAAGCGTACACTTTGGTACGGTCTACTTTAGCCTTGATGGCTTGAGCGCGTTTGGACAGTTTTGCCATGATTAGATGCCCTCTACCGTGATGCCCATCGAACGTGCGGAACCGGCGATGGTGCGCACTGCTGCGTCCATGTCGGCGGCGGTCAGGTCCGGGGTCTTCAGTTTTGCGATTTCTTCAGCTTGGGCGCGGGTCAGCTTGCCGACTTTGTCGGTATGTGGCTTCGGCGAACCTTTGGTGACGCCCGAGTGCTTCTTGATCAGGTACGTCGCTGGCGGGGTCTTCATCACGAAGGTGAAGGACTTGTCGGCGAATGCGGTGATCACGACTGGGATCGGCATGCCTGGCTCCATACCTTGGGTCTGCGCGTTGAACGCTTTGCAGAATTCCATGATGTTCAGACCGCGCTGACCCAGCGCTGGACCGATTGGAGGGGATGGGTTTGCTTTACCGGCTGGCACTTGCAGCTTGATAAAGCCAATGATTTTCTTTGCCATTTGGGCACTTCCTATCTTTGGGTTTGAGTAGTAGCGCCCCGCCGGTACTACATGGCAGGGCTCCTCTGATTCGGATTAGGCCGGAGCCGCGCTCCGTGGGGCGCTTGCAGCTTAAACCTTCTCGACCTGGCCGAACTCGAGTTCGACGGGGGTCGCGCGGCCGAAGATGGTAACCGAGACGCGCACTTTGGACTTTTCGTAGTTCACTTCTTCCACGTTGCCGTTGAAGTCGGTGAACGGACCATCCTTGATGCGGACTTGCTCGCCCACTTCGTACAGCACTTTCGGACGCGGCTTCTCGACGCCTTCCTGCATTTGCTGCATGATCTTGTCGATCTCGCGCGCAGGAATCGGAGTAGGCTTGTTCGACTTGCCGCCGATGAAACCGGTGACCTTGCTGGTGTTTTTCACCAGGTGCCAGGTTTCGTCGGTCATTTCCATTTCCACCAGCACATAGCCGGGGAAGAAACGACGCTCGGTGACGGACTTCTGGCCGTTCTTGACTTCCACCACTTCTTCGGTGGGCACCAGGATCTGGCCGAACTGATCTTGCATGCCGGCGCGCTCGACGCGCTCGGTCAGTGCACGCTGGACGCTTTTTTCCATGCCGGAATAAGCGTGCACAACATACCAGCGCTTGTTGCTGACTGGCGTGCTCAGCGCAGCGGCGGCATCTTGTGCCGGTGCCGGAACTTCGCCCGGCACGTCGTCTTGCACATTTTCGCTCATTATTGTTTCCAACCCAGAATCACGTCGTACAACAGGAATTCCAGCAACTTATCCGTGCCCCACAGGAACACAGCCATTACCAATACAAAGGCAAACACGATCATCGTGATTTGCGTTGCTTCTTTGCGCGTAGGCCAAACGACTTTTTTGGTTTCGCGGACGGCTTCTTTAGCGAAATTCAGGAAATCGCGGCCGGAGGTAGAGGTGTAAGCAATGCCGACGGAAATAAGCAAACCACCCACAAGCGCAGCTGCCCGCACCAGGGATGGTTGACCTGCCAGGTAAAAGAACCCGACTACGCCTGCAATCGCTGCAACCACTGCCAGCACGACTTTGAACTTGTCGTTTGACGTGCTAACGGTTTGCACGGATTGATTAGACATTCTATTTTACTTTCGGTGCCCTGCACCAGATTCGGTGGCAGGGGCGGAGGGCCTCGAACCCCCAACCTTCGGTTTTGGAGACCGACGCTCTGCCAATTGAGCTACGCCCCTACGTAAAACTTGATCAGTGAATCCGCAATTATAGCACCCGACTGCAGTCGGGCGCTAGTGTTTGGCGCAGATTCTTAGCCGAGGATCTTGGCAACGACGCCAGCACCCACGGTACGGCCGCCTTCGCGGATTGCGAAGCGCAGACCTTCTTCCATCGCGATCGGGTTGATCAGCTTGACGGTGATCGACACGTTGTCGCCTGGCATAACCAT
>NZ_BAAKJE010000040.1:0-70604 GCF_059704565.1 Massilia sp. NBRC 108631 | reverse complement strand
TTTTGCAACTAATTGCAAAAATAATTAACCCTGACCCCATTTTGCTCAGAGGAAGCGCTGCAGCAGCGCGCCGGGTTCGGACTCGACCATCATCATGGCCGCGTGCTGCGGGCGGATGAAGCCCTGCGCGGTGGCATGGCCGATGAAGCCGACCAGGCTGTCGTAGAAACCGTCCACGTTCAGCAGTCCGATGCGCTTGCTGTGGATGCCGAGCTGGGACCAGGTCAGCATCTCGAACAGTTCTTCCATCGTGCCCATGCCGCCCGGCATGGCGATGAAGCCGTCCGACAGCGAGGCCATCATGGCTTTGCGCTCGTGCATGTCCTTGACCACGAACTGGCGCGTCAAACCCGTGTGGGCCACTTCGCGCTGCACCAGCGCGGTCGGGATCACGCCCGTTGCTTCGCCGCCGAGGCGCAGCACTTCGTCGGCGATGATGCCCATCAGGCCGACATTGCCGCCGCCGTAGACCAGCGACAAATTCATCTCCACCATGCCGCGCGCCAGCGCCCTGGCGGCTTCCGCATAGCGCGGCGAGACGCCGCCATTGGCGCCGCAATACACACACAACGATTTCACGCTTATTCTTCCTCGATCTCGGCTTTCGCCAGTTCCACGTCCAGCCGCTCGTTCGCATCGCGCGCTTCGTGCGCGGCCGCCTCTTCGTACAGGGCGACAGCTTCGTCCATTTTCTTCTTCCCGTCCAGCATGGCCAGCGCATTGGCGTATTCGATCCGCGCTATAGCACTGTCCGGGTTGAGCTCGAGCGCCTTCTTGAACAGCCTGTAGCCCTCTTCCTTCTTGGCGCCGTAGGTCAGGCCGCCTATCATGGCGCCCACCTTGTCGACGATCTCGGCGTGGTAGCTGCCCAGCGCGATGTGCGCGTCGGCGTGCTTGGGCGCCAGCTTGATGGCCGTGTCCAGGCTGTTCTTGACCTTGGCGCCGATGCCCTGCGCCAGCGCCTTGACCACCGAGATGCCCTGTGCGTAGCGGCCCAGCGCGTAGGCGTGCCAGTAGTAGGCCGCCGCGTTCTTGGGCTGCTCTTGCTGCTGCTGCTCGCAGCGCTCGGACACTTCCAGGAACATGGCCAGCTTTTTCTTTTCGCTGGCCTCCAGGTAGGTGGCGTAGATGCAGGTGGCGCGGTGCGCGACCGAGTAGCCGTCGGCGCCCTGCTCCAGGCCCAGCTTGGCGGCCTGCTCGAAGTCGCCGGCATGGTAAGCGATCCAGGCCTGCACCAGTTCAGCCTTGGCCGGGAACGGCTCGGCGTCGTTGGCGTGCAGGCGCGGCCAGGCCTTCTTCAGGCTGGCCGCCGTGTGGACGTATGCGTCTTCCGGATAGGGGAAGGTCTTCCATGCCATGCTTATCTCCTCAGGTTATCTTTTTCAAGTATTCTTCCGACAGCTTCTGGAACAGCAGTTGCGTTTCATTGCGCAGATAGGGGCCGATCTGCGACAGCACCTGGTAGCAGCCGCGCGCCAGCGCGTCCGACATCGATTGCTGCTCGCTGTATTTGCGCGGATTGCGCACATATTCATAAGACAGCCAGTAAGTCGCCACCACCACCATATTGGTGGACATGGCGTCGATCACCGCGTCCGACGCTTCCAGCGAACCTTCGCTGCGCAAGTCTTCGCACAGCTGTTTGGCGACCTTGATCTTGTGTGCCAGGATCTGCTTGAAATGCAATTCCAGTTTGCGGTTGCGCGACAGCAGGTCGTTCAGGTCGCGGTAAAAGAAACGATAGCGCCAGATCAGTTCAAACATCAGGTGCAGGTACAGCCACACATCCTCGATATTCGAGCGGCGGCCGGCCGGCACTTGCAATATGCGCTCGATCTCGCCCTCGAATTGGGTAAAGATGGAATTGACGATATCGTCTTTGTTCCGGAAGTGGTAATACAAGTTGCCGGGCGAGATATTCATCTCTTCCGCGATGACCGTCGTCGTAATATTGGGCTCGCCGAATTCATTAAACAGGCGGAGGGAAAGTTCGAGTATGCGTTCCCGGGTACGGCGAGGTGCTTTCTGTAGCATGGCGGCTGGTCTTTGTTTTTCTTCCCGCAAGGATAACACCGATGCCAGGCTTTTAGAAACGGCGTACCGGTCAGCGGCCATGGACTACTTTCAGGTAGCGCTCCAGGTCCGACAGCGCCGCATCCAGCCGCCCCAAGGCCTTGCGGCGCGGACGCTGGCGCACCAGCGTCAGGCTGCTGTCCTGCAGCACGTTCAGCTTGAGCCGCATGCCATGCCGCGCCAGCTTGGGCGCCAGCTGGTGGCGCTGCTGCCACAGCATCAGCCGGGTATTCTGGTAAGCCTGCTCGCAAGTGCGGCGGCGGTTGTTGTAGCTGAACATATTGGTGAAGAACAGTTCGGCGTCGTCCTCGCTGGGCTGGAACAGCAGGATGTCCACCCCGGGGTGGCTGACCTGGTAACTGGCCAGCCCGGTTTCCAGGCGCGAATGCAGGAGGGAGCGCACGGTCTGCGACAGCACGTCGAGCAGGCCGCCGTTGGTGAGCTTGCGCGCGCCCTGCTTGAAGCGGGCGTTGTAAGGCACGATGGGATTCACGCATAGCAGCAGGTCCACGCCATGCTCGAGCGCGATGGAGCCGTGCATGGTCTTGCGCAGTGCGCCATCGACAAAGTGGTGGCCGCCGATTTCCACCGGCGGGAACAGCCCGGGCACGGCGGAGCTGGCTTGCACGGCGACCGAGATCGGCGTGTCGTCCCGGCCCGGCTCGCCGAAGCAGACGGCCTTGCCCGTGTCGAGGTCGGTGGCCACGATGCGCAGCTTGCGCGGCAACTGGCGGAAGTCGTTGCTGCAGCCCTTGGCAGCGAAAGCAGCTTTGAGGAAGTGGCCGATGGCGTCGCCGGACAGGAAGCCGGCCGGCAGCGCCTCGGTCAGGCGCTCGAACGAGGACGCCAGGCTGGCGCGCTGGCGCGCGTAGTGCAGCGCGCCGCCGGCCAGCAGGCCGGGCAGCACGCGCGCGCGCCGGCCGAACTCGCGCAAGGCGGGGCGCAACAGGGTTTCGGGTTTGAACAGCATGGCGCCGGCAGTGCCGTGCACAGCCGCGTCGACGTCGCTTTCGACAAACAGGCGGCACATCTGGTGCGGGGTGTAGCCGTTGGCCAGCGCCGCGCTGATGATGGCGCCGGCACTCACGCCAACATAGATTTCGGCGTCGTTCAGGTCCAGGCCTTCGATGGCCTCGGCTATCGCGGCCAGCGCGCCGATCTCGTAGACGACGGCCAGCGGACCGCCGCCAGCCAGGGCCAGGCCGACCTTGGGGGTTGCGGCCGGTGCTGTTGCAGATGCTGCGGCACGCGCGGCGGCGGGTTTTCTAGGCATAGACTTTCATATGCAGCATTCCCTCGGACCCGGTCCGCGAACGGACCGGGGGAGGAGGACCGAGGGAACTGTTACAGCCGGCTCGGACGCTTGCGCGTTCAAGCGGCTTTGTTGGCGGCGCTGACCGATTCGGCGGTCGGGAAAGCGATGGCTGCAGCTTTAGGGGCGGCGGCTTTCGGGGCCGCCTTGGCGGCGGCTTTCACCTTGGAAGCAGCCTTGGCGGCTGGCTTGGAAGCGGCTTTCGCGGCCGGCTTGGCGGCAGCTTTGACAGCAGGCTTGGCACCTTTGGCGGCAGGTTTGGCGGCAGGTTTGGCGGCAGCTTTGGCGGCCGGTTTAGCGGCCGGTTTAGCGGCGGCCTTGGCGGCTGGCTTGGCCGTTTTCACGGCAGGCTTGGCGGCCTTGGCTGGCGCCACCTTCTTGCCGGTCAGTGCTTCCACAGCCTTGGTCAGCGCTTCCACGCGGGCGTTCAATTCCTGCACGTCCTTCTGGGTCGGCACGCCGATGGTGCCCAGGGCGCGCGAGACGCGGTCCTCGAACACTTGCTCGAGCTTGTCCCACGAGCCGGCGGCTTGCTTGCTGACGCCAGACACGGTCTCGCGCACTTCGGAAACCTTATCTTCAGCCAGGTCGCGGGTACGCTGCTGCAGCGCGTTGCCTTCCTTGACCAGCTTGGCGAACACGCGGCCGCCCTCTTCCTGCGCCTTGGCAAATGCGCCCAGGCCAGCCTGCCAGATCTGCTGCGCGGAATTGCGAACGGCACTCGCCAATTGCTTGTCGTCGGCATTGGCCAGGGATTTCAGTTTCTTCACCATAGTGGGCTCCATTGAGACTGTCGGTTTAATCGGGTCGTTCCTTCGATGAAATCATTCTAGGCCCCATTTCTAGAGATGGGCTTCTAATGGGGTAGAGCGCGCGTTCTAATCAAGCTTGCAACAGCGCTTGCCATTTATTGTCTATCCTGTAATGATTGTTCGCGGAAGAAAACCTAAGAATAAAGGAGAAACTTGATGCAATATTTTGTTACTGGAGCGACCGGGTTTATCGGCAAGCGCCTCGTCAAAAAACTGCTGGCGCGCAAGGGCAGCGTAGTGTATTTCCTGATGCGCGAAGGCAGCCGCGACAAGCTGGCCGGCCTGTATGAATACTGGGGCACCACCAAAGCCCGCGCCATTCCCGTATTCGGCGACCTGCGCAGCGCCAAGCTCGGCGTATCCAAGGACGACATCAAGAAACTCACCAAATCGGTGGACCATTTTTATCATCTGGCCGCTGTCTACGATATGCTGGCCGATGCCGACGAACAGATCGCGGTGAATGTGGAGGGCACGCGCAACGCGGTCGAATTCGCCAACGCGATCCAGGCAGGCATACTGCACCATGTCAGTTCGATTGCCGCCGCCGGCATGTTCGAGGGTATCTTCCGCGAAGACATGTTCGACGAGGCCGAGAACCTCGACCATCCCTATTTCGCGACCAAGCACGAGTCCGAGAAAATCGTCCGCAATGAAACCAGGGGCGCGTGGCGCGTGTATCGTCCCGGCCTGGTGGTTGGCGATTCGAAGACCGGAGAAATGGACAAAATCGACGGTCCGTATTACTTCTTCAAACTGATCCAGCGCATCCGCCAGCTGCTGCCGCCGTGGATGCCCACCGTCGGCATCGAAGGCGGCCGCATCAACATCGTGCCGGTGGACTACGTGGTCAACGCGATGGACCACATTTCCCACCAGCCCAAGCTGGACGGACGCGCCTTCCACCTGACCGATCCGGAACCGATGCGCGTTGGCGAAGTGCTGAACACCTTCTGCCGCGCCGCGCATGCGCCCACCATGAGCATCCGCATCAACGCCGCGCTGTTCGGCTTCATCCCGAAGTCGATCAAGAAAGGCGTGTTTGCACTGTCGCCGGTGCGCCGCGTGCGCGACGCGGTGATGAAGGACCTGGGCCTGCCGCCGGACCTGATGACCTTCGTGAACTACCCGACCCGCTTCGACAACCGCGACACCGCGCAAGCACTGAAGGGCACCGGCATCGCCTGCCCGCCGCTGGAAAAATACGCGGCACCGGTGTGGGACTACTGGGAACGCAACCTGGACCCGGACCTGTTCATCGACCATACCCTGCGCGGCCAGGTGGCCGGCAAGGTGGTGCTGGTGACGGGCGGCTCGTCCGGCATCGGCCTGGCGGCGGCGCACAAGCTGGCCGAAGCGGGCGCCATCACGATTATCTGCGGCCGCGACGAGGACAAGCTGCTCGAGGCGAAGAAGGAAGTGGAAGCGCGCGGCTTCGCGTTGATCACCTACCCTGCCGACCTGTCGGACATGGCCGACTGCGACCGCTTCGCGCAGGTGCTGATCGCCAACCACGGCGGCGTGGACGTGCTGGTGAACAACGCCGGCCGCTCGATCCGGCGCGCCATCGAGGCCAGCTACGACCGCTTCCACGATTTCGAGCGCACCATGCAGCTGAACTACTTCGGCGCGCTGCGCCTGACCATGGCGCTGCTGCCGTCAATGACGGCCAAGAAGCACGGCCACGTAATCAACATCTCGTCCATCGGCGTGCTGACCAATGCGCCGCGCTTCTCGGCCTACGTGGCGTCCAAGGCGGCGCTGGATGCTTGGACCCGCTGCGCCTCGTCCGAGCTGCAGGATCTGGGCATCAAGTTCACCACCATCAACATGCCGCTGGTGCGCACGCCGATGATCGCGCCGACCAAGATCTACCAGAACGTACCGACCCTGTCGCCGGAGGAAGCGGCCGACCTGATCGCCGAGGCCATCGTCTGGAAGCCGGTGCGCATCGCAACGCGGGTGGGCATCTTCGGCCAGGTGCTGCACGCGCTGATGCCGCGCGTGGCGCAGATCGTGCTCAACACCAGCTTCCGCATGTTCCCGGATTCGGATGCGGCCAAGGGCGGCGACGGCAAGAAGCCGCCGCAGATGTCGTCCGAGCAGATCGCCATGCAGCAGTTGCTGCGCGGCGTGCACTTCTAAGCGCGCAGCCGCGCGCCGCATCGCCATCGGCGCTAAAATGTGCCGATGGCGCCGAAAATCCTCTGGGTTGCATTGCCGCTGCTGCTGTACGCCGTATGGCTGGCAGCAATGCGCTGGCGCGGGCGCACGCCGGGACGGCTGGCGCTCAATGTGCACACCAGCGTGCTGCTGCTGTGCTATCTGCTCAGCACGGCCGGACTGGGAGTCTTCTGGGTCGCCAACCAGCAGTTGCCGGTGTTCGACTGGCACTACTTGTTCGGTTATGCCACGCTGCTGCTGGTCTTCATTCATCTGTGTTTCAACTTGCCGCTGGTGCTGAACTGGCTGCGCAGCCGTGCGCCGGCGGCGCGGCCGGCCTCTGCCCCTGCCGGCGCCGGCCCGCGCGGCGCGCCCGCATTGGGCATGCCGCTGGCGGTCCTGGCGGCGCTGGCGGCCGCCTACTTCCTCGGCCTGCGCCATGGCGCAGGCGATCTGCCGCTGCATGTGGACGCCGGAACTGCCTCGCTGGCTGGAAACGCGGGCGACGCGGCGAACACCGGTGGCACGGGCAGCATCGGCGGCGCGGCGCCGGTGCTGCGCTACCACGCGCTGTCGTCCGAGTCGCGCAGCAGCGTCTTCCTGCGCGCGCCCGGCATAGAATGGGGCGATGCGCCGGAGCCGTTCAAACGCTATCCCAACGCACGGCACGTGGCGCTGCCTGCCGCCAGCCCGGCCTCGCAGCCGCTGCAGGCAGCCATGCGCGGACCGGCGTCCGCATCGCAACGCCGCCTGCGGCTGGACCAGCTAGCGCAGATTCTCTTCCTGGGAGCCGGCGTGACCGAGCATCGCGGCGGGCGGGCGCTGCGGGCTGCGCCCTCTTCCGGTGCGCTGTTTCCCAGCGAACTGTATGTGGCCGCGCGCGACATCGACGGGCTGGCGCCCGGCCTGTACCACTACGGACCGGAGCAGCACCGGCTGGCATGGATAGGTCCCCTGCCAGCCGCGGAAGATGCGCTGGGCGCGCCCGCCGCGCGGGACGCCGATGCCCTGCTCGTCCTGAGTGCGATTTTCCGCCGTACGGGCTACAAGTATCACAACCGCGCATACCGCTATGCCACTGCCGACGCGGGGCACCTGTTGGAAAACCTGCGCATAGCGGGCCACCAGGCCGGCATGCACGCCACGCTGCTGCCGCAATTCGACGAGGCCCTGGCGGCACGCGCGCTGGCTATCGACGGCGTGGAGGAAGGCGTGCTGGCGATGATGGCGCTGCGGCGTTACGGCCCGGTGCCGGCGTCCATGCCTGGCGCGGCGCCACAGCCAGGCTCGCAGGAATATTCGGCAGCGGCGCCGGCATCACCGGTTCCGCAAGCGCCGCAGGCAAGTTCCGCGCTGGGCGCCACTGGCGTGATTCATCGGGCGACGTCGCTGCGGCTGCCGCCCCGCGCCGGAGGGCACACGGAGACCGCTGCGCAGCCATACGGCAGCTTTGCAGCAGACGCCCTGCCGCCGGGCGCCTTGCGCTTGCCCGCGCCGCTTGCCGCGCCCGCCAGCGCGCACGCCGTCATCGCACAGCGGCGCAGCGTGCGGCGCTATACGTCCGGGCCGGTGCCGCTGGCTGCGCTGTCCACCATCCTGGCGGACATGGCGCAGCGCCCGCAACTGTCGGAAGCGATCCGCATCGACCTGGTGGTGAACCGCGTGGCGGGCCTGGCGCCCGGCCTGTACCGCTATCTGCCGCAGCATGCGCTGCTGCCCGTGGCTAAAGGGGACTTTGCCGCCCGCGCACGTCAGGCGGCGCTGGCGCAGGACGTGATCGGCGACGCGGCCGTGGTGCTGGTGCTGTCAGTCGACACCGGGCGCGCGCTGGCGCATGGCGCGCGCGGCTACCGGCATGCATTCCTGGAAGCTGGCCTGGTGGGAGAACGCTGGCTGCTGGGCGCCATCGCGCAGGGGCTGGCGGCCTGCCCTGTCGGCGCCTTCTATGACGACGAAGCCGCTGCGCTGGTACAGGCGCGCGGGCGCTGGGTGCTGCACTTCGCCGCGCTCGGGCAGCCGGCCAGGTGACCAGAGGCGATCAGGGCGTGCTTTTTCCGTGCACGCGCAAGTCCGGCGGCAGCGAGGACGGCGGTAGCCAGTACTGGTGCAGCCGCAAAAACGCGCCGTCGCGCTTCATGTCGCGCAGCGCCGCGTCCCAGGCGCGCACGGTATCCGGCGGCGTACCCTTGGAAAAGCCGAAGTAGACGTCGTCCACGCTGAGCTGCTTCACCAGTTCCGCATCGTCGCGCGCGTAGCCGGCCTTCTCCAATGCCGGGCCCACCAGCTCCTCGCCGTCGAACCACAGTTCGAAGCGCTTGCTCATCAACATGCGAGCGGCCACTTCGGAACTGACCGGCTCATCGGTAATGCTGTAGCCGAAGTCGCGCGCCCGCTGCGCGAAAATGCTGCCGCGCCGCGCACCGCCGCGCAGCTTGTAGATGCCGTCGCCCAGCGCGCGCAGCTCGGCGCCCCGCCCCTTCAAGGCAAACACGGACACATGCGCAACGAACACCGGCCCCACGAACACCAGCCGCCGCTCGCGCTCGGGCGTGCGCGCAACAGTCAGCAGCAGTACATTGGCTTCATTCATGGCAATGGTGTTGGCGCGCGCCCAGGGAATGATCTGGACCGCATCGCGCCGGCCGATGCGCTGCTGGATCTGCTGCGCCAGGTCGACCGCAAAGCCGGCCGGACGGCCCCGGTCCATGAAGCCGACCGGCTTGCTGTCGATGCTGTAAATGCGCAGCGGCACAGCACCGCCTGCCTGCGCGCAGGCGCGCCCGGGCCATGCGGCAAGCGCCGCGCCAGCGCTGGCCAGCACCAGCAAGGCGCGCGCCGCGCGCCGGAGCCGGCCGGCGGCCACGCTATGCCGCTTGGACGGGCTGCTGCCCATGCAGCTGGCTGTGCAGGCGGAATCCTTCACGAATGTTCTCCCGCAGCACCGCACCCTTCCATGGCTTGGTGTAGAAGCGGTCGATGGCGCCGTGGTTGATGGCTGCCATGATGGGCGTCAGGTCGGCGTAGGCCGACAGCATGATGCGGAAGGTGTCCGGCGCCAGGTTCTTGACCCGCTCCATGAATTCGGTGCCGCTCATCAACGGCATGCATTGATCGCACAGGATGACCTGCACCTGGTGCCGCGCCAGCACGTCGAACCCTTCGGCCGCCGTCTGCGCGGTGAGGATGCGGTAGCCGTCCTGCGACAGGAAGTCGCTCAGCACGTCGAGCATGAAGGCGTCGTCGTCGACAATCAGCAGGGTTTGCTGGTCGACCTGGTTTTCGTCCACCGGCGCCTGCAGGTATTTGCCCTCACTCAGCATGGCCTCGAACTCGTCCTCCGGCAGCGGGCGGCTGAAGTAGTAGCCCTGCATTTCGTCGCAGTTGTGGCGCCGCAGATAAGCCAGCTGCGCGTCGCGCTCCACGCCTTCGGCGATCACCTGCAGCTTCAGGCTGTGCGCCATGTTGATGATGGCCAGCACGATGGCCGCGTCGTCCGGGTTGCTGGTCACTTCGCGCACGAAGGCGATGTCGATCTTCAGCTTGTCGATCGGGAAGCGCTTCAGGTAGGCCAGCGACGAATAGCCGGTGCCGAAGTCATCGATGGAAATCTGGATGCCGAGCTTTTTCAGGTTCTGCAGCACCGTGATGGTTTCCTCGGCGTTCGACATCAGCGAGCTTTCGGTCAGCTCCAGTTCCAGCAGTTCGGGCGCGATGTCGTGCTGCTTGATGGCGCGCATGACCTCCTCCTCCAGGCCGCCGACGAAGAACTGGATGCCCGACACGTTGACCGACAGGTGCACCGCGCCGATGCGGGTCTTGCCCCACTCGGCGATCTTGCGGCAGGCCTCGTTCAGCACCCAGTTGCCGACCCGCACAATCAAGCCGGTTTCCTCCAGGATGGGGATGAACAGCGCGGGCGACACCATGCCGTGGCCGGGCCGCTTCCAGCGTATCAGCGCTTCGGCCCCGCTCAGGCGGCCGCTGCTGATGTCGATCTTGGGTTGGTAGTACAGCACAAACTCGTTGTTGTCGATGGCGCGCCGCAGCGCGTTTTCCAGGTCCAGCCGCGCCAGCGACTGCGCGTTCATCTCGGCGGTAAAGAAGCGGAAGGCGTCGCGCCCGGCTTCCTTGGCGCGGTACATGGCGGTGTCGGCGTACTGGATCAGCGTGTCGGCGTCGCTGCCGTCGTCCGGGAACACGGAGATGCCGATACTGGCCGTCACCGTCACCTCGTGGCCTTTCAGGTCGAACGGCTTGCGCATCGCCTCGCGGATCTTGTCCACCACCGCGATGGCGTTCTGCGCCCCTTCCGGCAGCATCAGGATGGCGGCGAATTCGTCGCCGCCGAAGCGGCCGATGGTGTCGCGCACGCGCAGGCAATCGACCAGGCGGCTGGAGAACTGGCGCAGCAGTTCGTCGCCGATGGTGTGGCCCAGCGTGTCGTTGATGTTCTTGAAGCGGTCCATGTCCAGGAACAGCACCGCCAGCGCCCATTTGTGCTCGGCCGCCTGCTGCAGCGAATGGGTCAGCGAGTCGTAGAACTGGCTGCGGTTGGGCAGGCCGGTCAGGGTGTCGAAGTGGGCCAGTTTGAGCAGGCGCTGCTCGGCTTCCTTGCGCTCGGTGATATCGCGCGCCACCGCCACCAGGATCCAGTTCTGGCCCGAGCGCAGCGTGCGGCGCTGCACTTCCACCGACAGCGGCGAGCCGTCCTTGCGCTGCAACAGCAGCTCGGCTATGGCGCCGCTCTGGTCGCCGGCCAGCAGCTTGTCGTACAAGTCCTCCAGGCGGCGCAGGTCGCCGTCGATGGATTTGTTCGGCCCCACCTTCAGGAAATCCTCGCGCAAATAACCCAGCATGCGGCAGGCGGTCGCGTTCACGTCCACGAAGCACATGCCAGCGCGGTCGACCAGGAAGATGGCGTCGGCGGTGGCGTCCATCGCCAGGCGGAAGCGGCGCAGGTCCTCGTCGAGGCGGATGCGGGCGTTCATGTCCAGCTGCAGCTGGGCGTGGTGGCGGCGGATCTCGTCGTACAGCAGCAGGTTTTCGTAGGCCACCGAGATCTGCGCGGCCACCGTGGCGGCCACGCGCTCGTCCACTTCGCTGAAGCTGGCCGCGCCCAGCTTGTCCACCAGGTACAGCCAGCCGTGGGTACGCTCGCGCGAGGCGATCGGCACGCCGAGGAAGGAATGCACCGGCGGATGGCTGTCCGGCAGGCCGATGGCGGCCGGGTCGCCCGGCAGTGCGTCGATGCGCACCGGCTGGCGCTGTTCCAGCAGCCCGCCCAGTACCCCGGCGCGCGGCGTGCTTGAGATCAGGCGCGCCTGCTGCCCCACGCCGCAGGCGGCAAAGTGGCTCAGTTCCTGCGCGCCCGATTCGAGCACGCCGATGCAGGCGTACTTGGACACGCAAATGTTCTGCGCCACGCGGCAACCCGCTTCGATCAGCGCCTGCGGATCGCGCTCGGCGCCCAGCTCGATGCCCAGCTCGATCAGCGCAGTCAGCCGCAGGCTCACCGCCTGCAGGCTGGACAGGGAGCGCGACAGGCGCTCGGTCATCGACGTCAGATGCTCGGCGCCGGTGTCCCGCCCGTCGCCGGTGCTGGCCAGCTGCGAAATGAGGGCGCTGCTCGATTCGAGCTCGCCCAGGTATTCGGCCACCTTGTGGTCGATGTCCAGGAAGCGCCCGCCGCTGGGCGGCTCGGGCGCGAACTGCGGCACGCTGTCCTCCTCGTCGGGCGTGACGCCCAGCGCTTCGCGCACCGTGCGCAGGATCACGTCCGGGTCCGACGGCTTGGGCAGCACCCAGCGCACGCCGCAGGCCTCGGCCACCGCCATGGCTTCGCGCTCCCGGTAGGTGGCGGTGTAGAAAATGATGGGCACGTGCGCGGTGTCCGGGTTGCTGTGCATGCGGGTAACGAACTCGTAGCCGTCCATATTCGGCATCAGGATGTCCGAAATAACCAGGTCGGGCCGCTCGGCGCTGACCATCTTCAGGCCTTCGGCGCCGTTGGACGCTTCCAGCAGCCGGTGGCCGCCGTAGCCCAGCAAGGTCATCAGGAACTCGCGGTTGAGCACATGATCGTCCACGATCAGGATCGTGGCGACGTCGTTTTTAGCCGGGGGCGACGCCTCCCCCGGCAAGAAAGACTCGATCTGGGTGACGAAGGTGTCCGGTTCGATGGGTTTGCCGATGTAGCCGTCGAAGCCGGCCGCCAGCAGGCGTTCGCGGTCGCCCACCATGGCCAGCGCCGTCACCGCCAGCGCCGGGATGGGGCGCAGCGCCGGGTCCTGCTTGAGCTGCGCCACCACGCCGTAGCCGTCCAGCTTGGGCAGGTGCACGTCGCAGATGATCAGGTCGGGCAGCTCGCGCCGTGCGGTGGCCACGCCCTCTTCCCCGTCATGCGCCATCAGCGGCGTATAGCCGAAGGCGTTGAGCAGGTACACCATCAACTCCATATTGGTCGGATTGTCTTCTATGATAAGGATGCGTGCGGACACGTTTGCGCTCCCGGTAAAGTCATGCTTTCATGTTCTCTCTATGGCATCGTGCGCCGCTTCCAGCGGCACGGCAAGCGTAAATATGCTGCCGCGCCCCGGCCTGCTGGCCACACTGATCTGCCCGTTCAATAACTGCGCCAGCTGCAAGCTCACCTGCAAGCCCAGGCCGGTGCATTCGAACCGCCCGGCGCCGCCGGCGTCGCCGTCCAGCGGGCGAAAGGCCCGCGACAGCATGCGCTGCAGTTCCGGCGCGAGACCGACCCCGGTATCGCTCACGCTGACCGTGGCGCACGCGCGCCCGTCGACGTCGGCCGTGTCGAGTTCGATGCGCACCGCGCCGCTGTCGGTAAACTTGATGGCGTTGTTAACCAGCTTGCTCACGATCTGCTGCATGGCGCGCCGGTCGCAGTGCACATTGACATCGTCGTGCGGCGCGTTGAAATCGAACTGCAGACCCTTCTGATGCGCTTGCGGCTGGAATACTGGAAGTAGCTCCGCGATTACGGCGTGGCACTCCAGCGGCTCCAGCTTCAACTCCACTTTAACCGAAGCGATCTTGCTCAGGTCAATCAAATCGTTAATCTGCGCCAGCAGCTGGCGCGCGCTGGCCTGCACTGTGCGCAGCTGGTGCTCCTGTTCTTGGGTCAGCGGGCCTGGCAGGCGCATCAGCATGGTGCCGGCGAAGCCGATGATGGCATGAAGCGGCGTGCGCAGCTCGTGCGACATGCTGGCTAAGAACAGGTCGGTGGCGCGGTGCGCATCGTTCAGTTCGCTTGCCAGCGCGAGGTTCTGTTCCTGCAGCGCCAGGTCCGGGCGATGGCGCTGGCGGTCGCACTGGCAGCGCACGGTGCACAGCAACAGCGTGCGGCCGTCGGCCGTGATGGTTTTGGCGGCGCACTCCACCGGCAGCGGCGTGCCGTCCCGGTGCCGCCACAGCGCCTCATAGCGCGCGTCGCCGTGTTCGATGATGTGCTGCTCGATGGCGTGGCCATCGTCCTCCTGCCCGGGCGCCAGCACCAGCTGGTCCAGCCGCCGGCCCAGAGCGTCCGCCTGGGTGTAGCCGAACATGGCCTGCGCGCGGCGCGTCCAGCATAGTATCTCCCCGCCCGGCCTCGTCACGACGACGGCCTCGGGCAATTCCTCCAGGATCAGCTTGGCGAAGTCAGTTGGCATCGTTTTGCCTTGTGCTGGGCATGCATGCATCACCATACAGCAACCGCACGCGCGGATTCTCACCAATAGTCACACAAGCCGGACCGGTGGCCACGCTATGAATTGCCGCTTCTCAATGCAGTCTACCTAAGGCGAGCCGGGCTGTCTATTTTGTTTCCAAATTAACACAATCACGCGACAAACTGGCAACTTCGTCCAGCACAAAGCGCAGGGCCGCAGGGTGGGAACCGATCGCCACGTGGCCGATGCCGCCCAATTCCACGTTGCGCGCGCCCGGCAGCCGGGCCGAGTCCTGCGGCGCCACGATATTGTCGTGGTGTGACCACAACGACACGATCAGCGCGCGCACTGCCGGGGTCTCGGAGGCGGCCAGCGCCGCCAGCCAGTCCGAATTGCGGTGCATCTGGCGCGCGTTCAGGCCGGGGCCGAAGCCTGCCAGCGCGGTTCCGTGGTGCGGCGTGCCGAGCGTGATCACGCGCGCCACGCGCGCACTGCCGTACGCGCGCAGGTGGGCGCGCGCGGCCAGGCCGCCCATGCTGTGGCCCACCACCACCGCCTGCCGCTGGCCGGCGGCGACGCACAGCTGCTGCAGGGCGGCGTCGATCTGCGGCGCGTAGTGGTCGATACCCGCACCTAGCGGTTCCAGGTCCACTGTCATATAACTGACGCCGGCCCGGCGCAGGCGCGCCGCAAGGCTGCTCCAATAGGCGCCGTTGCAGGCGTAGCCGTGCAGCAGCAGCACCGGCGGCCCGGCGTTGCCCTCCGCAATATGCAACGTGGTGCGCGGACGCAACATGGTCCATGTCTGTATTGTCATGGAGGAGGCAAATTCGCGCGCAAACATGCGCGCGAAACCTGCCGGCGCCAGCGCGTACGGCGCCGCGACCGGCCCACCGGCGCGGCGCGCCATGCGAAAATTGTTACCAGAAATTACCATACGGACCAGTATCACGCTAACCAGGCCCAGCGTTAGCGCCGCCGGCCAGCCAGGGCCGGCCCAGCCCAGCTGCCGCCCCAGATACACCGCCAGCGCCGCCATAACCAGGCCGAAGCACAGCTGCAGCAGCAGGATGGCGAGCATGAGGCGGCGTGCCATGTCAGCCTCGCGCGGCCGGCACCAGGGGCATGGGGGTGCCGGCGCCGGCAAAGCCGGGCGCAGGCTTGCCGGTCAGCTGCTCGGCCAGGCCGCTGGCCAGGCGCGCGGCGATGCCATAGATCGACAATTGCGGATTGGCGCCGATCGAGGTCGGGAACAGCGAGCCGTCGTGCACCGACAGGTTGGCCACGCCGTGGTAGCGCCCGTTGCCGTCCACCACGCCATGGCGCGCGTCGGCCGCCATGCCGCAGCCGCCCATCACGTGCGCCGACACCACCCGCATCAGCAAATTCTTGAACGGCAGCCCGTTGATCGCCTCGCGCGCCTGCTGCCAGCTGGTGTAGCTGCGCGCCAGCTCGTGCACCGGCAGCACGCTGCGCGCTCCGGCCGCAAACTGGATTTCGGCCATGGACAGCAGCGCGCGGCGGGCGCCGTCCCACACGTAGGGCGTGAGGCGGTAATCCAGCACCGGCGCGCCGTGCTGATCCAGCGCCACGCTGCCGCCCGGCGCCTCTGCATGGAAGCCGTCGCGCAGCAGGGCCAGCAAGCCCTGTACGTGCGGGAACTGGCGCATCATGGCCGCGTGCTCCTCGCCGAAGCCGGCCATGGTGGTCGACAGCAGCAGCGGGTGCAGCGGCGGCGCCTCCAGCTTGTAGCCCATGGCGCCGTCGATGGCCTGCGTCTCCAGGAAATGGTCCGAGTAGATCGATTGCGGCGCGCCCGCGTAGCCGTCCACGCGCTGCTCGAACACGCCGGACGAGATAATGGTCGGATGCAAGAAGGTGCGTTTGCCCAGCAGGCCGTGCGGATCGGGCGCGCCCGAGCGCAGCAGCAGGCCCGGCGAGTTGATGGCGCCGCCCGCCACCACATAGTGGCGCGCCTTGACCGTCACCTGCTTGCCGCTGGGCGCCAGGCCATCCGCCGTGAGCGCGCTGGCCAGCAGGTGGTCCACCGCCCCATTGCGGAACACCAGCTGCTCGGCGCGCACCCGCGTCAGCAAGCTGGCGCCCAGGTCCAGCGCGGATGGAATGGTGGTTACCAGCATCGATTGCTTGGCGTTGGTCGGGCAGCCCATGCCGCAATAGCCGAGGTTCCAGCAGCCGTTCACGTTGCGCCGGATCGACGCGGTGGGGATACCCAGCTTGTCCGCCCCGCGCCGCAGCAGGTCGTTGTTCTCGTTGGGCGGCACCTCCCAGGGGCCGATGTGCAGGCGCCGCTCCATCATGGCAAACCACGGCGCCATCGCTTCCGGCGTGTAGCCGGCCAGGCCGAAATGGCGCTGCCAGTAGGCCAGCGTGGACGGCGGCGTGCGGAAGCTGGAGGTCCAGTTCACCGTGGTGGACCCGCCCACCGTGCGGCCCTGCAGGATATTGATGCCCTTGTCGCGCGTCTTGCGGGCGCCGGCCTCCTGGTACAGCGTGGGATAGGCGTCCGCTTCGCGCATCTTGAAATCGCTGGACGACTTGAGCGCGCCCTCTTCCAGGATCAGCACGCTCAGGCCCGCCAGCGCCAGCAGCTCGGCCGTCACGCCGCCGCCGGCGCCGCTGCCGATCACCACCACGTCGGCCTCCAGCGTGCGGTCGCCGTCCAGCGCGGCGCCATCGATCACTTTCCAGCCGGAGGCCAGACCGGCCCGGATCGGGTCGGGAATCACATTCGGGTGTGCGTTTTGGCCGGCGTTCATCGGCTCAGCTCCTTGATCGGGCCCGGATAGCCCATGGCGGCCCAGCTGGCGGGATCGGCATACCATGCGCCCAGCACCAGGTCATGCAGCGCGTGGTAGGCGGTCTGGAGCATCTGCAGCCGGTGCAGGCGCCAGTCCTGCAGGAAGGCGGCGGCCTGCGCGGGCGTGGTTTCGCTCCAGGCCGGCACGCCCGCCAACAGGCGGCGCGCGGGCGCCAGCGCCAGCAGGCCAAACAGGTCCTGCACTTCCTTCTGCGTGCTCAGGGGCAGGCTGGCGACGGCTTGCTGCACGCCATCGGTGGTGCGGGCAACGGCGGCATTGCGCGCGGCCTCGCCCGGCGGCAGCATGGGGCCGACGATGGCCGGAATAATCGCCACCAGCACGGCGCGCGCCTCGCCGTTCAGCACGTAGCGCTGCAGCGGTGCGGCGCCCTGTACGGTGCGGTACAGCGCACCGCCCGCGGCCAGCGCCAGCGCGCCCAGCACGCCGGTTTTCAAAAAGGTTCTGCGGTTCAGCATGTCTCTGATATTCCAGTGTTTTTTGCAGTGTACGCCAAAGATCCGCGCGTTCCGCGTGCAAAAATAGAGCCACGCATCTATTTGCTTCTGGTAAAAAATCACCATGAAGAATGAACCCATCACGAGTGCGCTGGAACTGCAATTGCGCGCCGCCCGGCTGGAACGCCAGGCGGCCGGGCGCGATCCGGCCCTGCAATCGGCGCGGCTGGCACTGAAAACCTTCCAGGCCGCGCGCCTGGCGCGCACCCATGCCGACCTGTTGGCCGCCCCCGACACCCGCCAGGCCGCCGAGTTTTTCCTGGAAGAGCTGTACGGCACCCACGACCTGAGCCAGCGCGACACCGACCTGGAACGCATCGCGCCCACCATGCAGCGCGTGCTGCCGGCCGACGCGCTGCAAACCATCACCGAGGCGATGCAGCTGGACGCGCTGGCTGAACGGCTGGACACGGCCATGGCCCGCCTGCTGGGCCCACAGTTCAGCGACGCCGCTTATATCGCCGCCTACCGCCTGGCCCTCACGCGCGCCGACCGCGAACGCCAGCTGGACCTGGTACAGGCGCTGGGCGATTCGCTGAGCCAGCTGGTGCGGGTGCCGATGCTGAGCGGCACCCTGATGCTGATGCGCGGCCCGGCCCGGCTGGCCGGCCTCGGCAGCCTGCAGCAATTCCTGGAGCGGGGATTCTCAGCCTTCAAGCGCATGAAACGGCCGCGCGAATTCGTCGCCGCCGTCACCGGGCGCGAGCGCGCCATCATGGAACGGCTGTACGGCGGCCACGCGGCGCCGTTCGATATCTGAACTTACCTGGGCTGGTCGGCTGGTTTGTCGGCGCATTTGTCGGCGCATTTGTCGGCGCATTTGTCGGCTATCTTGCGCGCAATGCCACGCAAAATGTTCACTTCCTCGGTTTCCAGCTGGGTGCGGGAAAACATGCGCTTCAGGCGCGGCATCAGCTTGCGCGGGTTGTTCGCGTCCAGGAAGCCTAGCGCCACCAGCGCCTGCTCCAGGTGCGCATACATGCCGTCGATCTGCGCCAGGCTGGCCGCCTCGCCCTGGAAGCCGATGGCCGGCTCGGCCGGCGCGGCGGCCTCGGTGATGGCCGCCAGCGCCGCCATCCTGCACTCGTACACCAGCACCTGGGCAGCCTGCGCCAGGTTCAGCGACGAGTAATCCGGGTTGGCCGGGATATTAATCAGTGCGTTGCACTTCTCCACGATGTCGTTCGGCAAGCCGAAGCGCTCGTTGCCGAAAATCAGCGCCGCATGCAGCTCCGGGGCAGCGGCCGCGTGTTCGGCGAACTGGCGCGGCGCCAGCACCGGCGGCGAATACTCACGCAGCCGGGCCGACACGGCGGCCGCGAAGTTGATGCCTTGCAGCGCCTCGGCCATGCTGCCAACGATGCGCGCCGACGCCAGGATGTCCTGCGCGCCACTGGCGAACGCCACCGCCTCCTCGTGCTCCAGCATGCCTTCGAAGCGCGGCGTCACGAGCACGAGCTCGGCAAAACCCATGGTTTTCATGGCGCGCGCCACCGAGCCAATGTTGCCAGGACGACTAGTTTCGACCAGAATTATTCGCAGGCGGTGAAAAAGAGTCGCTGTATTTTGAGGCTGCATCATTTAAAATAGCGCCATTACGCGCGTTCGAGATGGATTTCGGTGGCATTCTAACCATTCCAACCCGTTCCCGCACCGCTCTTTCTCACAATCGCTTTTTCACATTGCTATACGCCACCCTGCCGAGATGCAACGCGCCCGGCGGGCAGCAGCGTTTTTTTCACGGAAGCTACCATGCACCCAATGCTCAATACGGCTATCAAAGCCGCCCGCCGCGGCGCCGCCGTCATCAACCGCGCCAGTTTCGACCTTGACCGTGTCATCGTCAATGAGAAGCAACACAACGACTTCGTCACCGATGTCGATACCGCTGCCGAGCAGGCCATCATCGAGGTACTGAGCAAAGCCTACCCCGAGCATGGCTTCCTGTGCGAAGAATCCGGCGCCTCGGCCAATGTGAACGACGAGACTGAGTACCTGTGGATCATCGATCCGCTCGACGGCACCACCAATTTCATCCATGGCTTCCCGCAGTACGCCATTTCCATGGCCCTGCAGCACCGCGGCGTCATCACGCTGGCCCTGGTCTACGACCCGGTGCGCAACGACCTGTTTACCGCTGAAAAGGGTTCCGGCGCCTTCCTGAACGACAAGCGCATCCGGGTGGGCAAGCTGGACCGTATCGCCAAAGCCCTGCTGGGCACCGGCTACCAGGCCGGCAACCCTGCCGCGCTGACTGAATACCTGAAAATGTACGGCATCATGGCCGAACGCAGCCATGGCGTGCGCCGCGCCGGCTCGGCCGCGCTGGACCTGGCCTATGTGGCCTGCGGCCGCCTGGACGGCTTCTACGAAAAAGGCCTGAAGCCTTGGGACATCGCCGCCGGCGCGCTGCTGGTGTCGGAAGCGGGCGGCATCATCGCCGAGTTCAACGGCGAGTCGGACTACCTGCACAAGGGCAACGTCATCGCCGGCAGCCCGAAGGTGTTCGGCCAGATGATCGGCCTGTTGGCGGAATTTGCCTGAGGTTTGCACGACTTTGATTGATAAAGTCACAATTTAAGTAACTTTGTTACAAAATAAAAGGGGCTGCGGCCCCTTTTTCATTTCCTTGCCGCAACTTGAACGACAACTAGCTGTTATACTCGGCAAAGCGGCACCTCGACCAGTCCATGGCCGCCACCCCGAGTAAAAATTGATTGCCTCTGACTGGCGCCCAAAAGGCGACGAGCCGATCTTAACTAAAAGTCATCATGTCATTTTCTACCCTTGGTCTGTCTGACGCCATCGTCCGCGCTGTCGCCGAAACCGGTTACACCACGCCGACGCCTATCCAGACCCAAGCGATTCCGGCTGTACTGAACGGCGGCGACCTGCTGGCCGGCGCCCAGACCGGCACCGGCAAGACCGCCGGCTTCACCCTGCCCATCCTGCACCGCCTGTCCACCGACGCCAACGGCGCCAAGCAGAGCAACCGCACCGCCGCGCGCCCGATCCGGGCCTTGATCCTGACCCCGACCCGCGAACTGGCGGCCCAGGTCGAGGAAAGCGTGCGCGTGTACGGCAAGTACACCAACCTGAACTCCGCCGTCATTTTCGGCGGCGTCAGCATCAATCCGCAGATCAAGCAGCTCAAGCATGGTGTCGACATCCTGGTCGCCACCCCGGGCCGCCTGCTGGACCATATGATGCAAAAGACCATCGACCTGAGCAAGGTCGAGATCCTGATCCTGGACGAAGCCGACCGCATGCTGGACATGGGCTTCATCCGCGACATCAAGAAAGTGCTGGCCGCGCTGCCGCCGAAGCGCCAGAACCTGCTGTTCTCGGCCACCTTCTCGGACGAGATCAAGGCCCTGGCCGACAACCTGCTGGACAGCCCGGCCACCATCGAAGTGGCGCGCCGCAACTCCACCGTGGAAGTGATCGCGCAAAAGATCTACCCGGTCGACCGCGACAAGAAGCACCCGATGCTGTCCTACCTGATCCGCACCCACAAGTGGACGCAGGTGCTGGTGTTTACGCGCACCAAGCATGGCGCCAACAAGCTGGTGGAGCAGCTGGGCAACGACGGTATCGGCGCCATGGCCATCCACGGCAACAAGAGCCAGGCTGCGCGCACCCGCGCGCTGGCCGAGTTCAAGGATGGCACGCTGCAAGTGCTGGTGGCCACCGACATCGCCGCGCGCGGCATCGATATCGACCAGCTGCCGCACGTGGTGAACTACGACCTGCCGAACGTGCCGGAAGACTATGTGCACCGCATTGGCCGGACCGGCCGCGCCGGCGCCACCGGCGAAGCGGTATCGCTGGTGTGCGTGGACGAACACATCATGCTGAAAGACATCGAAAAGCTCATCAAGCAGACGCTGCCGCGTGAAGTGATCCCAGGCTTTGAGCCGGACCCGACCGCGCGTGCCCAGCCCATCCAGCTGCGCAGCGGCGCCGGCCACCATCGCAACGCGCCCCGCCAGGGCGGCGGCGGCAATGGCCGCAGCAAGCCGGCCACGGGCGCCAGCGCCGGCGGCGCAGGCAAACCGCGCAGCGCCGGCGGCACTGGCGGCGGCGGTGGCGGCAACGCCGGCGGCGGCCGTGCTCCGGCAGCCCCGGGCGGCGGCCGCAGCGCCCCGCGCGCCGCGCCTCCGCACCGCTCCGGCGGCCGCGGCCGCTAAGCGCCCTGCTCCCGGCATGCCGGGAGGCAAAATGGGGTCAGGGTTAATTAAGTTATATACTTAACTAACCCTGACCCCTTTTTGCTTTTTCAACCCGTCATGCCGAAGTTTGCCGCCAACCTGTCCATGCTGTTTACCGAACTGCCGTTCCTGGACCGCTTCGCTGCGGCGCGCCAGGCTGGCTTCGATGCGGTGGAGTTCCTGTTTCCCTATGCCTACGACCCGGACCAGCTGAACCAGCGCCTGCACCGCAACCAGCTGCAGCTGGTGCTGCACAACATGCCGCCCGGCGACTGGGCGGCCGGCGACCGCGGCATGGCTTGCGATCCGCGCCGCGCCGACGAGTTCCGCGACGGCGTGCAGCAAGCCATCGATTTCGCCACCGAACTGGGCGTGACCAGGCTGCACTGCATGGCCGGCATCTTGCCCGGCGGCCTGGCGCCCGAGCGCGCCCGCGAAACGCTGGTGAGCAACCTGCAGTACGCTGCCGAGCGCTGCCACGAACACGGCATCCAGGTGCTGATCGAGCCCATCAACACCTACGATATCCCCGGCTATTTCCTGAACCACAGCCGGCAGGCGCTGGACATCATCGCCGCCTGCGCGCGGCCGAATATTTTCCTGCAATACGACATCTACCATATGCAGCGCATGGAGGGCGAACTGGCCAACACCATCCGCGCCTGCCTGCCGCAAATCGGCCACATGCAATTGGCCGACACCCCCGGCCGCCACGAGCCGGGCACCGGCGAGATCAACTATGCCTTCCTGTTCAAGCTGCTCGACGAGCTGGGCTACGAGGGCTGGGTGGGCTGCGAATACAATCCGCTGGCGGCCACCACAGACGGCCTGGGCTGGCTGGCGCGCCTGGCTGATTCCGGTTTGCGCTAGCGCAAGGTCCAAATCTTTGCAGGGAGCAATATAGATCCTTTCCTGCCTGGGAGAGGACCGATGAAACCGCCCCGCCTGCCGGCCATCGCGCCGGCCACCCCGTGCCTGCTGTTGCTGGTCCTGCTGCTGATGCTGGGCGGCTGCGCCAGCAATCCGCGCCTGGACGAGGCGCGGGAATTTGCCGCCGAGTCCGCCAAACTGGGCGGCTACGCCGACCTGACCCAGCGCTTCCGCGACACCTATATCCGCCAGCAACCCTACCTGTCGCCGGCCGCCGAGCAGCGCGAGCGCCTGGCCGACGCACGCCGGCGCGCGGCTTATCCGGACCTGATGGCCATCCACGAGGCAGTTGCGCTTTATATGCAGGCCCTGGGCAGGCTGGCCGGCGGCGACACGTTCGACTTGAAGCAGCCGCTCAAGGCCATGGGCAGCAGCATCAAGGCCTGGCCGGAAACCGGCCTGACCGACCGCCACGTGAACGCCTACAGCGGCCTGGCGCAATTGCTGGCGCGCGCGGCCAGCCAGCCTTACCAGGAGCGCGCCGTGCAAGCCATGGTGCGCGACGGCGACCAGGAACTGCAGGCCCTGCTGGAGGCGATGCAGAACCTGCTGCGCTACTACAGCAAAAGCAGCGACAACGAACGCGACACCGTGCTGGGCATGCTGGAGGTGGAGATCCCGTTCGCCGACACACCGCGCGACCGGCTGCTGGCGGCGCTGGCCAAGTCGCACCGGCAGGCCAAGCGCAACGAATACCGCCTGGCCGGCCTGCGCCACACGCTGGCGGCCAAGCATGTGGCGGCCATCGCGGCGGCCCATCTGGCGCTGGCGGCGCACATGGCGCGGCCGGACGATCCGGCCGCGCGCAGCACCCTGGCCGCAAGCCGAGACGCCCTGCGCGCCAGCGCCGCGGCCGTGGCCGGCGCCGCCCCTGTCACCGAATGAGGAGAACGCCATGACCCGGTCCATCACCGCCGCCGATGTCGAAGCCCTGGCCGACGCGCTGTCGGCCTGCGCCGACGCGCTGCACCGGCGCATCATGAAGGCGATCCGCGATAAGCCGCCAGGCGGCGCGGCGCCCGCCAGCGTCAGCCTGGAGCAAGGCATCTCGCAGGGCGCGGCGCAGGCGCTGTTCGACAACGAGGTCGCGCTGCGCCAGCGCGCCAACCGCCTGTACGTGGACGCCGCCGTGCTGGCGGCGGCCGGCCTGGGCGAACCGCAGCGCGTGCTGCTGGATCTGGTGGCAGTGGCGCAGCGCCGCATCCGCCACGCCAGCCGGCTGAAGGACGTGATCGGCATCACGGCCGACATGCTGGGCCTGGCCGCCGCCATCGCGGCCGGCAAGCCCGAACATGTGCCCGCCGTCGCCGACAGCATCAAGGAGCACTACGCGCAGCTCAAGGAAAGCGGCGCGGGGGAGCGCACCGAAGGCAGCGCCGGCTAGCGCCGCGGCGGCCTATAATCAAAGACATGCCCCCTCTCCTCAAGGAGCGCAGCATGTCTTACAAAAGCATCCTGGTGCACGTGGACGAAGCCCCGCGCGTGGCCGAACGCATCCGGCTGGCGGTCGAACTGGCGCTGCAGGACGATGGCCACCTGCTGGGCGTGGCCATGACCGGCATCGCCCGCGCGCTGTACCAGAACGCCATCGTCGACGAGCAGGACCCCAACCTGGCCCTGCACCTCAATTTCCTCAGGGAACGCGCCAACCGCGCGCTGGAGCAGTTCGGCCCGCTGGTCCAGCGCCTCGGCCTGCAGGACTTCGCGCAGCGCGTGGTGGACGACGACCCGGGCGCAGGCCTGAGCGTGATGGCGCGCCATGCCGACCTGGTGGTGATCGGCCAGGCCGACCCGGAACACGTGTCAACCTCGGCCGGCAGCGACTTTCCGGCCCAGGTGCTGACCCATTCCGGCCGCCCGGTACTGGTGGTGCCGTACGCCGGGCTGCCGCTGCCCGCGTCGGCGCAGGGCGGTCCGGCGCGGCGCGTCATGCTGGCCTGGAACGCCAGCAGGGAAGCGGCGCGCGCGGTGCACGAGGCGCTGCCGCTGCTGCGGCGCGCCGAGCGCGTGCATGTCGCCGTGTTCGATGCGGACAACCAGCGCGCGCTGCATGGCGACGCGCCCGGCGCGGAGTTGCTGCAATACCTGGCGCGCCACGGCATCGAGGCGGACGTGCTGCTGCGCCAGTCGCCGCGCGCCGGCCTGCTGAAGCGGCCCACCGGCACCGGCGAAGCGCTGCTGTCGCTGGTGGCCGAGCAAAACTGCGACCTGCTGGTGCTGGGCGCCTACGGCCACTCGCGCTTCCGCGAAACGCTGCTGGGCGGCGTCACCCGCACCGTGCTCGAGAGCATGACGGTGCCGGTGCTGATGGCGCACTAGCCTTCCGACCAGGACTGGTCGCGGATCTTGGCCACCTGGCGCTGCGCCAGCCACTTCCACAGCTGCAGCGCGTCGGCCTGCGGCGCGCCGGCCATGCGGCGCGGGCTGGCCAGGGCGATCTCGCAGTCGCGGTCGGACCATTCGGCAAAACAGATGTCGCCGCCGCTGGCCACCTCCACCTCGTACATCAGGCCGTCGTCGTAGCCGAAGCGCAGCACCGCCGTGCCGGGACCGCCATCCGGGCCGTGCGCGGCGCCGCTGTAGATTTCCGCCAGCGCCGCAGCCAGCTGGGATTCGGTCGGCGCGGCCACGTCGCGTCCGTCCGGGCGTGTCAACACTACCCATGCCTGTGTCATTGACGTTCCCCCTTCTCAACTCGTTAGCATTCTTCTGGCGAATAATGTACCGGCTCGGGCAACTTTGCCATGATCCATGTCTAGCATGGGGCTTGAGGACGCTTTTCAGATCATGTATCGGTATTTTTATTGTAGCAACTATATAAGCTGCCACCAGCGCGTCAAATGAATTCTTGCGCCGGTTGTTGGACTGCAACACCAAGCCTGTACCGCTGCCGAGATTGCCCGCCGGGCCGTTCCGCTTCCGTGCGGGCGCGCACAGAGCGCCGTGCCGGCCGTATAATAAAAATCAATTGCTGTCCCTGTCCGCTGCCCACCCATAGGAAAAGCCCGATGGAATTGGATGCCATGCCGCAGTTGTCCGCCCGCGCTCTGGCCGCCAGTTCGAACGGCGTGCTGATCGCCGACGCGCGCCAGCCTTCCTGCCCCATCATCTACGCCAACCCCGCGTTCTGCCGTATCACCGGCTACGGCCAGGACGAGCTGCTGGGACGCGACTGCCTGTTCCTGCAGGACACGGACGGCGAACAGGCCGCCGCCGCGCTGCCGGCGCTGCGCCGCGCCATGGCCGGCGGCGAGGACGCGCGCATGGTGCTGCGCAGCCAGCGCAAGGACGGCACGCCATTCTGGAACGACCTGTTCCTGTCGCCGGTGCCGGACCAGCACGGCGAACTGGCGCACTACATCGGCATCGTCACCGACATCACCGAGCTGAAAGAGCGCGAGCAGCGGCTGGCCTTCCACAGCACGCACGACAGGGTCACCGGGCTGCCCAACCGCCACCTGTTCATCGACCGCTTGCAGCAGGCACTGCTGCAGGCGCAGCGCCACGGCGGCCAGCTGGCCCTGCTGTGCATCGGCATCGACAACTACGCCTTCATCAATGAAAGCCTGGGCCACGCCGGCGGCGACCAGCTGCTGGCCGGGGCCGCCGAACGGCTGCGCGCCAGCGTGCGCAGCGACGACACGGTAGCCCTGCTGGGCGGCAACGAGTTCGTCGTCATCCTGGGCGACGTGGCCAGCCCGTCGGACGCCATCTCGGTGTGCGAGACCATCTTCGCGGCACTGGCGCCTGCCTTCACGCTGCAAGGCCAGCAGGTGCATGCCAGCGCCAGCATCGGCATCGTGCTCAGCCCGCAGGACGGGCGCGACGGCGCCACCCTGCTGCGCTACGCCGACATGGCGCTGACTCGCGCGCGCGAACTGGGCGGCGCGCACTACCAGTTCTTCGCCTCGGAAATGAATCACCGCACGCTGGAGCGCATCGGCATGGAGGCCGCGCTGCGGCTGGCGGTGTTCCGCGAGGAGCTGCAGCTGCGCTACCAGCCGCTGGCCGACCTGCGCAGCGGCGCGGTGGCCAGCCTGGAGGCGCTGGTGCGCTGGCAACATCCGGTGCTGGGCCTGATTCCGGCGCAGCGTTTCGTGCCGGTGGCCGAAGAGGCCGGCCTGATCGGCGCCATCGGCGCCTGGGTGCTGCGGCGCGCCTGCCACGATCTGCGCGCCTGGCGCGACGCCGGCCTGGCGCCGGTGCGGGTGGCCGTCAACGTCTCGCCCAAACAGTGCCGCGACCGCCAGTTTGCAGCCCAGGTGGCCGCCGCGCTGGACGCGTTTGGCCTGCCGCCGTCGGCCCTGGCGCTGGAAATCACCGAGGCGGCGCTGCCGCAGGAGACCGCCGCCGGCGCCGACCAGCTGCAATTGCTGGAGCCGCTCAAGACGCTGGGCGTGGCGCTGGTGCTGGACGACTTCGGCACCGGCTACTCCTCGCTGAGCAACCTGAAGCGCTATGCCTTCGACGCCGTCAAGATCGACTGCGCCTTCATCCGCGACATCGTCACCGACAGCGGCGACGCGGCGCTGTCCAAGACCATCATCTCCATGGCCCACCTGCTGGGCATGCAGGTGGTGGCCGAGGGCGTGGAAAGCGAGGCGCAGTGCGACTTCCTGCGCCGCCACAGCTGCGACCTGATCCAGGGCTATTTCTTCGCCGCCCCGCTCACGCCGGACGAGGTGCAGACGCTGCTGCGCGAGGACCGCCGCCTGTCGCCGCACCTGCTGCGGGTGCAGAAGCAGCAGCGCACCTTGCTGCTGGTGGACGACGAGCAGAACATCGTCTCGTCACTGAAGCGCCTGCTGCGCCGCGACGAATACCAGATCCACACCGCCAACAGCGGCCAGGAGGGCCTGGACGTGCTGGCACGGCACGCGGTGGACGTGATCGTGTCGGACCAGCGCATGCCGGGCATGCTGGGCGCGGACTTCCTGCGCAAGGCCAAGGAACTGTATCCGGACACGCTGCGCATCATGCTGTCGGGCTATACCGAACTGCAGTCGGTGACGGACGCCGTCAACGAGGGCGCGATCTACAAATTCCTCACCAAGCCGTGGGAAGACGAGCAGTTGCGCGGCCACATCGCCGAGGCATTCCGGCTCAAGGAAATCGCCGACGAGAACGAGCGCCTGAACCTGGAACTGCGCACCGTCAACCACGAGCTGGCCTCGGCCAACCGCCGCCTGGAGGACGTGCTGCGCCAGAAGCAGCAGCAGATCAGCCGCGACGAGATCAGCCTGAACGTGGCGCGCGAACTGCTGCAGCACCTGCCGCTGCCGGTCATCGGCATGGACGACCTGGGCATGATCGCCTTCATCAACGCAGCCGCCGACCATTTGTTCCGGGGCGGCGGCGCCCTGCTCGGCAACGAGGCCTGCGTGGTGCTGCCGGAACTGTTCCCGGCCGGGGACGGCTTCGAGGCCATGGCGTCCGGCAGCCGCCGGGCGCCCGGCACGCACGAGGCCGACATCGACGGCGTGCGCTTCGCGGTCGACGTCTACCCGATGGGCGCCAGTTCCACCTCGCGCGGCAGCCTGATCACACTGAGCCGCAAAGAGGAGGCAGCATGAGCAGTGCCAGCACCAACGGTGTCAGCACCGTAGTCGACCTGGACGATGCCAGCGCCGGCATGGTGCTGGCCGAAGCCTTGCTGGACGCGCACGGCGCCGTGCTGCTGCCGCCGGGCGCCGTGCTCAGCGACAGCAGCCTGAACTCGCTGCGCCGGCGCGGCGTGGCCAGCTGCAGCGTGCTGGTGCCGCCCGCGCCGGAAACGGCCGAACAGGCCGCCGCGCGCCGCCAGCAAGCCCTGCAGCGCCTGCAGCACCTGTTCCGCCACAGCGCGCAGGCGGAAGCCACCGGAGAGCTGCTGCGCCTGCTCGCCGATTACCGCAGCCGGAGCTGATCATGCCGACCATGGAAGACGTCGCCCGCCGTGTGCAAGACTTGCCCTCGCTGCCTGCCGTGGTGGGTGAACTGCTGGCCTGCGTGGGCCAGGAAGGGCTGGACATGCAGGTGCTGGCCGGCAAGCTCGCGCTGGACCAGTCGCTGTCGGCCAAGACCTTACGGCTGGCCAATTCCTCGTTCTACGGCATGCCCTCGCGCGTGACCACCATCCAGCAGGCAGTGGCGGTGCTGGGCGTGCACAACATCCGCACCCTGGTGACGGCGTGCTCGATCACCGGCAGCTTCCGCAGCGCGGCCGGCAGCAGTTTCGACCTGCCGGCATTCTGGCGCCATTCGGTGGGCACGGCCGCCTGCGCCCGCGCGCTGGCGCGGCCGCTGCGCCAGAACCCGGACACCGCCTTCATCGCCGGCCTGCTGCACGACCTCGGCACGCTGGTGCTGGCCACCCGCTACCCGGAGGAATACGCACAGATGGAAGCCTACCGCCGCGAGCACGATTGCTACCAGGCCGATGCCGAGCGCGCCGTGTTCGGCTTCGACCACGCCGGCATCGGCGGCGCGCTGGCCGCGCGCTGGCAGTTTCCGCATCAGATACAGCACGCCGTCGCCAGCCACCATGACGCGGAAGGACTGGATGCGCCGTCGCTGGCCCTGGCGGTGCACCTGGCCGACGCCTTCTCGCACGGACTGGAATTTTCCGGCCGCAGCGACGAACTGGTGCCGGCACTGGGCTGGCAAGCCTGGCGCGCGGCCGCGCTCAGCGACCAGGTCTGCATGGAAGTGCTGGCCGAGTCCGAGCGCACCTTCCACGACCTGAGCCAGATCCTGGTCAGCTGACGGTCAACCGAACGGAGCCGCCATGTTCCCCAGCCACGCCAGCACCGCCGCCACGTCCGCCGCCCCTGCGGCCCGGGCCGCCGACACGGTGCCCGCCTTCGACCTGTCGGCCTTCCTGGACGGCCATCCGGTGGCCACCTTCGTGATCGACACCACGCACACCATCACCCACTGGAACAAGGCCTGCGAACACCTGCTGGGCTGGAGCACGGCGGAAATGGTGGGCACGCAAAACCACTGGCAAGCGTTCTACCCCAAACAGCGCGCGCTGCTGGCCGACCTGATCGTGTCCGGCGTGGACCCGGCCGCCAGCGAGTACTACCGCGAAAAGCACAAGCGCTCGGCGCTGATCCCGGGCGCCTACGAGGACGAGGACTTCTTCCCCAATATCGGCGCCAGCGGCCACTGGCTGCACTTCACGGCCGCGCCGCTGCGCGACGCGGGCGGCCGGGTCGCGGGCGCGATCCAGACCCTGCGCGACGTGACCGAAAGGCGGGTGGCCGAGAACGCGCTGCGCAAGGCGCACGACAACCTGGAACACCTGGTGGAAAAACGCACCGCCCAGCTGGCCGAGGCCAACCAGCGGCTGGAGGACGACATCCGCCAGCGCGAGCTGGCCGACGCCGAACTGCGCCGCCGCAACATCGAGCTGACCGCGCTGAACGAACAGCTGGGCATGACCCAGCAGCAGCTGCTGCAGTCCGAGAAGCTGGCCTCGATCGGCCAGCTGGCCGCCGGCGTGGCGCACGAGATCAACAACCCGATCGGCTACATCTTCTCCAACTTCGGCACCCTGCAAAGCTACCTGGGCAGCCTGTTCGACGCGCTGCAAGCCTACCGCGACGCCGAGCCGCACGTGGCCGACGCGGCCGTGGCCGAACGGCTGCGCGCCATGCGCGAGGAACTGGACCTGGACTTCCTGCGCGAGGACATCCCCTCGCTGATGAACGAGTCGAAGGAAGGCATCGTGCGCGTGCGCCACATCGTGCAGGACTTGAAGGACTTCTCGCGGGTCGACGCCAACCAGGAATGGGTGTGGGCCAATCTGCACCAGGGCATCGATTCCACGCTCAACATCGTCAGCAACGAAGTCAAGTACAAGGCCGACGTGGTCAAGCAGTACGGCGATATCCCCGACATCCAGTGCCTGCCGCTGCAGCTCAACCAGGTGGTGATGAACCTGGTGGTAAACGCGGCGCACGCCATCGGCGCCGAGCGCGGCACCATCACGGTGCGCACCGGCGCCGACGACGCGGGCGAACAGGTGTGGCTGGAAGTGCGGGACACCGGCGGCGGCATCGCGCCGGACAACCTGTCGCGCATCTTCGATCCCTTCTTCACCACCAAGCCGATCGGCAAGGGCACCGGCCTCGGCCTGTCCATGGCCTACGGCATCGTACGCAAGCACAACGGCAGCATCACGGTGCACTCCACCGTCGGCGCCGGCACCACGTTTCGCGTGCTGCTGCCGGTGCGCCATGAAGAAGCGCAGCCCGGGCCAGCACCGGAGCAAGGACCAGGGCCAGCATGAACTCAGCCATCAAACCCGCCGACACTGCAGCAGACGCGGCAACCGCGCCCGCCATGCCGCCGGCGCCCGCCGCGGCGGCCACCCTGCTGTGCGTGGACGACGAACCCAACATCCTGGCCTCGCTGCGGCGCCTGTTCCGCGCCAAGGGCTATCGCGTGCTGCTGGCCGAAAGCGGCGCGCTGGGCCTGGACGTGCTGGCAACGGAAAAAGTCGACCTGGTCATCTCGGACATGCGCATGCCGGAAATGGACGGCGCGCGCTTCCTGGCGCAAGTGAAGGACCGCTGGCCCGACACCGTGCGCCTGCTGCTGACCGGCTACTCCGACATCCAGTCCATCCAGGACGCGATCAACTGCGGCGAGATCTACCGCTACATCACCAAGCCCTGGGACGACAACGACATGCTGCTGGTGGTGCGCCACGCGCTCGAGCGGCGCGCGCTGGAGCAGGAAAAGCAGCGCCTGGAGGCGCTCACGCTGCGCCAGAACGAGGAACTGAAGTCGCTCAACCAGAGCCTGGAAGCCAAGGTCGAGGCGCGCACGCTGCAGCTGAAGCTGTCGCGCGACGCGGCGGTGGCCGCGAACGACAAGCTCAAGCAGAATTTCGTCACCACCATCAAGGTCATCTCCAGCATGCTGGAAATGCGCGGCGGCGCGCTGTCGGGCCACGCGCGCCAGGTGGCCGACCTGGCGCGCAAGATGGCCGCCAAGCTCAAGCTGGACGCCAGGGAGATCCAGGACATCTTCGTGGCCGGCCTGCTGCACGACCTGGGCAAGATCGGCTACAGCGACGCCATGCTGGCCACGCCGCTGACCATGCTGCACGGCGAGGAGCTGGGCCTGTTCCGCAAGCATCCGGTGCGCGCCGAGCAGCTCCTGATGCCGCTGGAGGATTTGCGCGGCAGCGCCGCCATCCTGCGCGCCCAGCTGGAGCGCTTCGACGGCAACGGCTTCCCGGACGGCCTGGCCGGCCTGGCCATCCCGCTGGGCGCGCGCATCCTGGCGCTGGCGGTGGACTATTACAACCTGCAGCAGGGCGCCATGGTGCAGCGCCACCTGCGCGCCGACGAGGCCAAGTCGCTGATCGTCAACGCCAGCGGCAAGCGCTACGACCCCAACGTGGTGAACGCCTTCCGCCAGGTGGTCGACGGCGGCGCCGGCGACGAGGCCAACGGGGTGGAAATGCTGTCCGGCGAACTGGTGCCCGGCATGGTGCTGGCGCGCGACCTGGTCAGCCGCGACGGCCTGATGCTGCTGGCGGCCGACCACGTGCTGGACGCGCGCATGATCCAGCAGGTGCAGGACTTCGAAGCGAAGAGCGAGGGGCGCTTGTCGATACGGGTGCGGCCGTTCAAAGGGAAATAGGAGGAAACCATGCGACGCATCCTGCTGCTGGACGATGAAATGAACGTGCTGATGGCGCTGCAGCGCTCGATGCGTGCGCAGCTGAAGCACCTCGATCTGCAGACGGAAATCTTCACCAATCCCTTCGAGGCGCTGCAGCGCGTGTGCGTGTGCGACTTCGACGTGGCGATCTCGGACTACCACATGCCGCAAATGAGCGGCGTGGCCTTTCTGCAGGCGCTCAAGGATGTCGCGCCCAACACGGTGCGCATGATGCTGACGGCCTCCACCGAGTTCGAGACGGCCATCAGCGCCATCAACGAGGCGCACGTGTTCCGTTTCATCCCCAAGCCCTGGCAGCTGGCCGACCTGCAGGACAATATCGGCGAAGCGCTGGCCATGCGCGACCGTCTGCTGGCCGACCAGGCCGCGTCGCGGGCCCAGCCGGCCCGGGACGCCTCCCAGCTCACGCCGCAGGAACTGGAAGCGCAGCGTCTGGAGGCGGAGGAACCCGGCATCCTGAAGGTGAACCGGGCGCCGGACGGCTCGATTATCCTGTAGCGCTCAGCCCTTGGGCGGGTGCACCGGCAGCCGTATCGTGAAGCGGGTGCCCTTGCCCACTTCGGAAGCCACCTCGATGCGGCCGCCGTGCTTGTTGACGATGCCGTAGGACAGCGACAGGCCCAGCCCGGTGCCGCTGCCGACCGGCTTGGTGGTGAAGAAGGGTTCGAAAATGCGGTTCAGGTTTTCCGGCGGGATGCCGCAGCCCGAATCGCCCACCTCGATCCAGACCCAGCCGTTCTCGGCGCCGGTGCGCAAGGTGATGGTGCCGCGCTCCTTGATGGCGTGGCCGGCGTTGACCAGCAGATTCATGAACACCTGGTTCAGCTGCGAGGCCAGGCACTCGACCTGCGGCAGCACGCCGTACTGCTTTTCCACCGTGCATTTGTACTTGATCTCGTTGGCCACGATGTTGAGCGTGCTGTCCAGGCCGTGGTGCAGATCGGCCACCTGCCACTCGGTTTCGCCCACGTGCGAAAAATCCTTGAGCGCCTGCACGATGTCCTTGACGCGCTTGAGCCCGTCCATCGATTCCTTCACCAGCTCGGTGACGTCCTCGCGCAGAAACTCCAGGTCGGCCGCCTGGCGCGCCGCGCCGATGCGCGCCGCCAGCGCGGGCGGCAGCGGCTGCGCCGCCAGCGCCTGGTCGTAGGCATCGACCACGCCGAACAGGGTGCTCACGTAATTGCGCAAGGTGCCCATATTGGAATTGACGAAGCCCACCGGGTTGTTGATCTCATGCGCGATGCCGGCCGCCAGCTGGCCGATCGAGGCCATTTTCTCCGACTGCAGCAATTGTTCGTGGGCCTCGCGCAGTTTGGCGATCAGGTCATGCTGGGCCTGCTCCATGTGCTTGCGCACGGTGATGTCGGTAAGCGAGCCGATCACCTCCAGCGGTGCGCCGTGCTCGTCGCGGATCAGGCGCAGGCTGTCGTGCATCCACAGGTAGGAGCCGTCGGCGATGCGGAAGCGGTACTCGTAGGCGCGCTGCCCTTCGGTGAAGATGCTGGCCAGGCTGGAGAAGATATTGGGCGCGTCGTCCGGGTGAATGTGGTCGAACCAGAAGTTGGGGTCGGCCACCATGTCTTCCGGCCGGTAACCCAGCACGTTGAGGGCGTTGTTGCTGACGAAGGTCATCTTGAAGTCGCCGCTGGGCACGGTGCAGTAGATGATGGCGGGCGTGTTGTCGACCAGGTATTGCAAGCGCACCAGCGGCGAGGCGGCCTCTGCCGCTGCGGCCGGCGCCACCGGGGCCTGTGTGAAAAAATCGAATTCCTCGAATTGCATGTCGCCACCCTTCCCGCGCGCCTAGGACATGCTTGAATTATGCTCTTTTCCTCGACGGAAAGCGCACCTTATGCCGGCCCCTACCAGCTTGCAATGGCGTAGGAACGGCGCGCCGCGCCGGGCCCGGCCGCCATCAGCGGGACCGGGCCGGGTTCCGGCAGCGGCGGCGCCGCCGGCTGGTCCAGCCAGGCGCGCGGATCGACCCGGTAGTACTTCATGAACTCGTCATAAAGGGCGGCGTGGCGGCCGGCCATCTGCCACGGCTTCTCGAAGAAGGTCTCGGTGGCGACGGCAAAAAACTCGGCCGGACTGGTGGCGCCGTAATGGTCGAGCACACTGTCCTGCCGGCCATAGTAGGCGTCGTAGCGCAGATTGTCGTAGTCGCGCGACAGAACCGCCGACCAGCTGCGGTAGCTGTCCTGGCTGCCCAGGTAGGGCGCACCGTTGGTGCTGCCCGATTCGCTGTCGAGCTGGTGCGCGAACTCGTGCAGCACCACGTTGTGGCCGTCGGTCCAGTCGCGGTAGCCGCGCTTGACGTCGGCCCAGGACAGCACCACGCGGCCGTCATCCCAGGACTCGCCCAGCAGCGTCTGCTTGTGGGCCGTGACCACCCCGCCGGCCTCCATTTGCTGGCGCGGCACCAGGAAGGCGCTGGGGTAGACCAGGATGGTGTGCAGCGCGCGGTACACCTTGCTGGGCCGGTTCAGCAGCAGCAGGCAGGCCTGGCCGGCGATGGTGTAACGCATCTCGTCATCCAGCTCCAGGCCCTCGCAGCCGACGAATTTCTTCTGGTGCAGGAACTGCTTGACCAGTTGCCGCAGCTGCTGCTGCAGCGCGGCGCCCATGCTGGCGTACACCGGGATATTGCGCTGCAAGACCGCTTCGGCGGCAGCCGGCAGCGGCCGGGCCAGTGCCCGCCGCAACCGCCAGCGCGGGTACAGCAGCGGCGCGGCCACTGCCAGCGCCAACACGGGTATCCACAACAATCCGTCCATAGTGCCATCCATAAGGAAACTTGTCCGCCTCAGGTGGGGTTCCTTTCCGACAATTCAATGCACAACAGCCGGAACGCATTCCGGCTGTTTGAGTGTAGCATTGCTGGCCGCACCAGGTGCGGCGCCCGTCTGGACGGGCGGCGGCTTTACGGCTGTGCCTTTTGCAGCGAGGTCGGCGCGCCGAACAGGGCTGCCACGAGCGGATCGCGGGTGACCGGGCCGCGGTTGACGCGGATCGCATAATGGGTGTCGTCGGCCAGGATATGGAAGTGGCGGCCGGCGCCGGCCATGGCCTGTTCCCGCAGGCTGGGGCGCTCCTTGCGCGGCGGCGCGCCTTCGCGCTTGGGCTGCACGATGGCGGCCAGGAACTGCTTCACGCGCTCAGGGTCGGGCGTCAGCTGGTAGACCGCCTTGCCCAGGTAGGTGGCGGTGCCTTCAATATAGCGGGCCAGTTCGATCACGCCGGCGTCGCGCAGGTCGCGGATGTATTTGCGGGCGCCGGAAGGCGAAAACTTGAGGAACCATGCAATCTCGTCGGCCAGCATTTCATGTTGCTGCAGCTCGGCGATCAACTTTTGCATGTTTTCGATGCGGCGCAGCGTAGCCGAAGTCGAACGCACCCGCTCAATGGGCGCCAGCGACAAGGCCTTGCGCTCAGGAATAGGACCGGGACGTTCTACCAGCGTCAGCCTTGGTTTGTCTGCCGCCTTGGCAGGCTCCATCATGGCGTGGCCGGAATTTTGGTTATCTCTGATTGCATGCATTTCATCACTCCTTATAACGATAGCCAGGATTGCGTGGCGAGGGGCCCGACTGCCTTGCAGGCCACGCATTCGTCTACTTCTGGGGTCTAGAATGCCGTGGCGGCCTGTTTTGGTCTGTGCGGCAACGAACATAAGTGAGCAATCGGTCAATAATGGGCCTTGCGGGGCCGCTTGGTGCGTTCGCGAACAGAGCAGTGCTGCGGGGGCCGCTACAGTGATTCCATCTTTACCAAAGAGAGGACTGATCATGAAAATTTCCATCCTGTTGGCCACCGTGGCCGCCGCCCTGACCCTGACCGCCTGCGAAAAAACCACTGTTAACAACCCGCCGGCGGTGGAAACCCCGGCGCCGGCCGCGGTGCCGGTTCCTGTGCCGGGCCCTCCTGGACCGCAAGGCGCCCCGGGCGCACCGGGCGAGCCGGGCAAAGCCGGCGACACCCTGATCGTGGTGCCGGACGCTCCGAAACCTGCGGAAGAACCGGCGCCGCCACCACCTGCCCGCTAAATTCTGGGCTGGCCAAGTCACCAAGCTTGTTACTCTGCTACAATACCTACCGCGCCGCACCATTTATGGTGACGGCGCGGTTTCCATTGGACTGCGCAAACTGACGCCAGTTCACAGGCTGGACCGTCACAATTCGACAACACATTTGATGTAGCGCAAGAGTTTTGTGCGGTAGCGCACGGAGCTATTGAGCAAATGTCCATAAAGTCCAGTCCAACAGCTCAGCACCTAGCTGGAAACTTCGCTGTGTAGGCAGCACCACCCTCAAATAAAAACGGGAGTTACTTGTGAAAAAGACCAATAAAATTGCTATCGTTGCAGCCCTGATGTCGCTGGCCTCGTCCGCCGCTCTGGCGCAGGAAGCCGTGATCAACCCTAACTGGTACGTCCAGCCCAGCCTGAGCATCATGGACCAGGACTCGGACTTCGGCATCGACAAGAGCGGCCATGGCGCCGGCCTGAAGTTCGGTAAAGCCCTGAACCAGAACTGGGACATCCAGACCGGTTACACCTATGCCCGCAGCCGCGACAACGGCACCCGCTACCAGCAAGAAACGCTGGGCGTGGACGGCCTGTACCTGTTCTCGCGCAAAGCCGTGCGTCCCTTCCTGCTGGTCGGTATCGGCGCCGAGCGTTCGCGCACCAACCTGCGCAATGCCGCAGAGCGCGAAAAGAGCGCACCGTTCGTCAGCGCCGGCGTGGGCTTCCAGTCCGACCTGACCGACCGCCTGTCGCTGCAAGCCGACCTGCGCAACGTGCACGCCTTCGTGCGCGACAACGCTTTCCCGGGCGTGGGCGCCAACAGCAACAATGCTTACCTGAACTTCGCGCTGAACTACGCGCTCGGTCCTAAGCCAGTACCGGCAGCACCGCCGGCACCGGCGCCAGCGCCTGTGGCAGCACCAGCACCGGCACCGGTAGCGCCTCCTCCACCGCCGCCACCAGCGCCGCGCTTCGAGAAGGTCACCATGTCGGCGACCGAACTGTTCGCCTTCGACAGCGCCAAGCTGAACCCGAACCAGCCTAAGCTGGACGAGCTGGCCACGCTGCTGAACAACAACCCATCCGTCGGCAACGTGACCATCACCGGCCACACCGACCGCCTGGGTTCGGACAAGTACAACCAGAAGCTGTCGGAACAGCGCGCCAACTCGGTCAAGGCTTACCTGACCGGTAAAGGCGTTGCCGCTGACCGCCTGAACGCCGTCGGCAAGGGCGAGTCCCAGCCAGTGGTACAGTGCGACAACAAGAAGCGCGCCGACCTGATCAAGTGCCTGGAGCCTAACCGCCGCGTGGAAGTCGATCAAGTGACCATCGAACGCCGCGTGAACTAATCGCACGGCCGGTCGTCTGACTGTTGGGAAAAGGGGCTTCGGCCCCTTTTTCTTTTTCGGAAGGAGATATTGCCATGAGACACATTCCGCCCAAGGTGAAGACGCTGCGCAGCGTGGCCGTCTGCACCGTCACCGAATGGCTGGAGCACCGCGCCAGCAGCAAGGGGGCAGCGCTGGCCTTCTACACCATGTTCTCCATCGCGCCCATCCTGGTGCTGGTGATCGCCATCGCCGGCGCCTTCTACGGCGAGCAGGCGGCGCAGGGCGAGCTGTTCGGGCAGCTGCGCGGCCTGGTCGGCCCGCAGGGCGCGGAAGCGCTGCAGGCCGTGCTGGCCGGCGCCCGCAACCAGGAAGAAGGCAAGCTGGCCACGCTGGTGGCGGGCGCCCTGCTGCTGTTCGGCGCCACCACCGTCTTTGCCGAACTAAAATCCAGCCTGGACGAAATCTGGCAGCTGCCGCCGCTGACGCAAGGCACCGTGTGGGACACCGTGCGCACCCGCCTGCTGTCCTTCGGCATGGTGCTGGTGCTGGGTTTTCTGCTGATGGTGTCGCTGGTGGTGAGCGCCGCGCTGGCGGTGCTGGAGAAATACTGGCAGGGCTTGTGGAGCAGCGCCACGCTGGCGCTGTCGGTCATCAACTGGGCCATCGGCTTCCTGGTGATCGCCGCCATGTTCGGCGTGATCTACAAGCTGCTGCCGCGCATCGCGCTGTCCTGGCACGACGTCACCATCGGCGCGCTCGGCACGGCGGCCTTGTTCACCTTGGGCAAATACGGTATCGGCGCCTACATCGGCAACAGCGGCGTGGCCAACAGCTTCGGCGCTGCCGGCTCGCTGATCGCGCTGCTGCTCTGGGTGTACTACTCGGCGCAGATCTTCTTCCTCGGCGCCGAGTTCGCGCGCCAGTACGCGCTGCAGCTGGGCAGCCTGCGCCACCATCCGCGCGACGAGCACGGCAATTTGCTGCTTTAGTGCATGGCGTCCGGCATGCTGGCGGCAGCGTGCGTGATGTCGAGGCGGCCGTCCCCCAGGCAACCGGCGATGGCGACCGGCACCGCGCCGGGCCGCCTCACCGCGTGCAGGTGGAACAGCAGCTGGCCGTGCGCCAGTTCGCCCCAGCCGGCCATCACCAGTTCGCCGGAGCGCCGCTGCACCATCACGTGCACGCTGCACGCCAGCCCCGCCACCGGTTCCGCCAGCAGCAGATGGTCGACGCGCCAGTCCTCGTCGCCGATGGCGCGGGTGGCGACGGCGCCCAGCACGATCTTGTGCTTCAACAAGTCCGGCATGCGCTCCGGCGCCACGGCCTGGCGCGACACGCACACCATGTGCGCGGCCGGCCCATAGCGCAGGCATAGTAAATTCCGCTCGTCCAACTCCAGCCCCAGCCCGCTGTCCTGCAAGGCGGCCAGCACCGCGCGCGTCACCTGCGCGCCGGGCCGTTCAACCGGCAGCGCGTGGCCATCGCTGTCCGCCAGCGCCAGCAGTCCATCCGCGGCGGGAAAGGACAGTTCATTGCGTTCGACATTGCCAGGGGTGCCTTCAATCGGTGTAGTCATGTTTTCTCCGGTGGTTGCCATCAAAAAGGACGCAGCTGTTTTTATACGCCGCGGAGACCGGAATTTCAACTGCAGGAGTGGCTATTTTTTCTGATGAGCGCGGCGCGCAGCCGGCTATTCGCCGTCGCAGTAGAGATAGAGCTGCGACGCCGCCGCCTTGCGCAGCAGCGACTGGAACGCCGCGATGTCGGCCGGTTTGGCCTGTTTGAACAGGGCGTCGATGGCGTCCGCCAGCAGCCCGGCGTGATTGGGCGGCAGCTTGGTATTGTCGTATTCCGACATCCGCACTCCGGTCTGCCGCCGGAATGCGTCGAACACCGGCTGCAGCTGCTGCAATGCCTGCGCCGGCAGAACGCAGGCCGGGTCCCGGCCCTGCCCGGTTTCGATTTGTATGTGCAGCGGCACGGTGCTCTCCTGGCGATGATGGGCCACGGCAAGCGCCCTGCGCCCGAGTATACACGGGGCGCTACTCGCCCAGCAACTCCGCCACCACTTCCATGCCCTCGACGCGCTCGGCCACCACCTTGACGATGACGATCACCGGCACGCCCAGCAGCAGCCCCCACACGCCCCACAGCCAGCCCCAGAACAGCAGGCTGACGAACACGGCGGCCGGGTTCATGCGGGCGATGCGGCCCGTCATCCAGGTGGTGACGAAGGTGCCCACCAGGGTGGCGATGGCCAGCGAGGCGCCGGTCACCAGCAACACCATTTGCAGCGATTCGAATTGCAGGAAGGCCACCACGCCGGTGGCGCTGGTGATCAGCAGGGGGCCGAAGTACGGCATCAGGTGCAGCAGCCCGGCCACGATGGCCCAGGCGCCGGCGTTCTCCAGGCCGATGGCGCGCAGGGCCATCCACATCAGCAAGGCCAGCAGCAGGTTGGTCACCAGCAGCATGAACATATAGCTCTGGATGCTGCTGTTGATGTCTTCCAGGATGTGCACCGTCACCTTTTTCTTGCTCAGCGACGGCCCGGTCAGCTTGACCAGCTTGCGCTTGAAGGTGTCGCCCGCCAGCAGCAGGAAAAACACCAGGAAGATCACCATCGCGGCCTGGCTGACGAAGCCGGCCACCCCCATCGAGCCGGCCCACACCCAGTCGATCACCTTGATGCCGCCCTGCTCGGCCGGTATGGCCTTGCGCGGCGTGCGCTTGGCGCCGCCGGACGCGGCCTGCTCGATCTCGGTGGCCACGGCCTGGATGCGCTCGAGCGTGCTCGGTCCTTTGCCCAGCTTGTCGGACAGCAGGCGCGACAGTTTGTGCGTGACGGTGGGCAGTTCTTCGACGATGTTCTGGAATTCGCCGTGCAGCTTGTCGGCCGTGACGGCCGAGCCGAACAGGATGGCGGCCGTGACCAGCGTGGCGCCCAGCGGCCGCGCAATGCGGATGCGCTCCAGCCAGCACACCAGCGGATTGAGGGTATAAGCGATGAAGATGCCCAGCAGCAGGGGCACCAGGAAGTGCTTGGCCCATTGCAGCGCGTACAGGAAGGCGACGGTGGCGATTATGCCCAGCGCCAGGCCGCGCGCGTGCACGTGCAGCGGCAGGCGGGCTGCGGCGTCGGGCGGTATGGCGGGGGGAGTGTCTTGCGCAAGGTCCGGCTTGTCGGGCACCGGAACGGAAGGGGATGACGCCGCCGCATCCAGCGGTCGGCTTGCTGCATCGTCGGCGTGCATCATATGCTTTCGCTTGCCGGTACCATCCCCGCAGGGACGGCGCCGGCCGCATGCTTACTTCACGCGGATGTCGTTCTTGACCGACTTCACGCCAGCCACGCCGCGCGCAATTTCGCCGGCCTTGGTGATGTCGCCTGGCTGGGCCACGAAGCCGCTCAGCTGCACGGTGCCTTTGAAGGTCTCGACATTGATCTCGGTCGATTTCAGCGTCGGCTCGTTGAAGATGCTGGCTTTCACTTTGGTGGTCAGCACGGTGTCATCGACGTATTCGCCGGCACCTTCTTTGGTCGGGGTGGAAGCGCAGCCGACCACAGCAAAGACAGTGGCGGCAGTAAACACGGCGGTGGCAAATTTTTGAGCGATCTTCATGGTGTTCTCCTTGGTTGGAAAGTGCTCAACTGAGCAGTCTGCAGTGTCACCCAGCCGCGCCGCGCCATCTGTACGCTAGCGTACACACCGTGATTTATTTTCTGCGTTTGCAACAAGCCCAGGCGCCGAAAGGCTTCGTGCGTCATCGCACAGACCCTTGCCGTCAGGCTGACTATGCTGTAAGCACACTTTCCAGGAGATCGACATGAAGACTACACAAACCGTCGCGGCACTGATGATCGCAGCTTCCACCCTGATCACCGGCTGCTCCAGCACCCCCGTCTCATCCACCAATTACTCCACCGCCAGCAACGACTCCACTCATGGGGTGATCGATTCGATCCAGATTGTCCGTCTCGATCCCGCCACCAGTGGAGTTGGCGCCGTGACCGGCGGCCTGGTGGGTGCGCTGGTGGGCAACCAGGTCGGCTCCGGCAGCGGCCGCACCGCGGCCACCGCCGCCGGCGCCATCGGTGGCGCACTGGTGGGCAACAGCGTCGAACGCAACCGCAACCAGCCATACGATGCCTACCAGATCACGGTGCGGCTCGACAACGGCGAATACCGCACCGTCAATCAGGACAGCGTGTATGACCTGCGCGTGGGCAACCGCGTGCGCATGGTCGATGGCCGCGTCTATCGCTACTAATACCATAACCCGAAGAAATCAAGGAGAACGCCATGGGCACCATTATCCTCATCGTACTGGTTCTGTTACTGATAGGCGCGCTGCCAGCCTGGCCGCACAGCCGCAACTGGGGGTATGCGCCCAGCGGCGTTACCGCAGTGATCGTGCTGATCCTGCTGTTCATGCTGTTTACCGGCCGGCTATGACTTTAGCCGGCCATAGGAGAACTCTATGAAACGAACTTTAGCCATTGCCACGCTAGCGGCCTGCTGCGCAGCGCAGGCGCAAGTCACGCCGCCCGAAGTGGCGGTCCAGCAAAAGCAGGAAATCAAGCGCGGCGATCCCGCCCGCTGGACCAGGGAAGACCGCACGCCCGCGCAGCAGATGGCCACGCTGCGCAAGGAAATCAACGCCGCGCTGGCAGAAGCGCGCGCCGAGTGCAAGCAGCTGGCGCAGCAGGAACGCGCCGACTGCATGAAGGAAGCGCAAGCCACCTACGCGGCGGACATCGGCAATATGCGCCAGCAGATCGCCAAGGCCAACCACCCGCAGCAAGGCGCTTATGACACCAGCGGACAATGAAGCGATCCGCCGCGCCATGAAAAAACGCCGCGAACTTCGCGGCGTTTTTTTTGCTGCCAGGCAGGCAGCGCTACTTGCGCCTGGACAGCCAAAGGCCGGCCGCCAGGGCCGCCGCGCCGGCAAACAGCGCCGGCTTGACGAGGCGGCGACGCGCCACGAAGGCGCCCACCCGGATCGCGATGGGCAGCGCGCGCGTCAATCCCATGCCCTTCACCAGGCCGATGACGCCGGCCAGGCTGGCCAGGCCGCCCAGGCCGGCGGCTGCGCCCTGGCCATGCCCATCGGCGCCTGCCGGCGCACCGCCGCCGAACAGCCCGGCGAAGCGCTGCTGCACCGCGCCCAGCGCATGTTCGATGGCGCTGTGCACGATGGCGTCGGGACGCAGCGCATTGGCGACCTGGGCCTTGGCATGCACCACGCTGACGCGGTACAACTGGCCTTCCAGCACCAGCTTTTCCTTGGCGGCGGCCAGGGCCGCGTGTTCTTGCTTAGTCATGGACACTCCACATTACAACAGCCTGGTTACAGCAACATATCGCGGTCGCCTTGCAGCTCCGCCATCGTCATGGGCAATCCCAGCTTTTTCTGCCGCAGCAGGCCGCGCGCCATCATCACCAGCCACAGGGTGATGATGATGAACCCGGCGGCCAGGATCAGCAGGATTTTCCAGCCGATCGCTTCCCACGCCAGATAGACCACGGTGGCCGTGGTGAAGGCCACCGCGAACCAGCCGGCCACCAGCGCCAGCGCAAACACCACCGACAGCTGCACCAGGTGCTCGCGCACCTCGGACAGCTCCAGCGCAGCCAGTTCGATGCGCGACAGGATCAGCCGCGCCGTGTTGCGGCACACGCCGGCCAGCGAGCCGATCAAGCCAGGGGCAGGCGATGCAGGTTGCTCCATGTCAGCTCCTGGCACGGGCAATTACTTGCGGCCCAGGATCACACCCACCAGCAGGCCCACGCCAGCGGCCAGCGCGATCGAACGCCATGGGTTTTCCTTCACGTAGGCATCGGTCGACTGTGCCATTTGCTTGCCGGCCGCGACGGCGCTTTGCTGCGCCTCGTGGGCCTTGGCCAGCGCCGTGTCGAGCGCGCGCATGCCGCGGCCGCGCAGTTCTTCGGCCTTTTCGCCGGTCAGCGCGGTGGCTGCGGTGAACAGCGCCTGGGCGTCCTTGACCAGGGTTTTCACGTCGTTGTTCACGGTACTGATGTTATTTTCAAGCATGATGGACTCCTGTTGTTATGGTGGGTTAAACGTACTGCAAAAAAGAGGACTTGATTCGAGCGCTTACTCGAGCAGATCCCGCATATCGTCGGCGTGTTCCTCTTCGACTGCCATGATCTTGATCAACAATTGCCTGGTCGTCGGGTCCGAGTCGCCGATCTGCTCGATCATCTGGCGGTAGGACTCGATGGCCACCCGCTCGGCGATCAGGTTGGCGCGCACCATCGACTGCACCTCCCCAGACTCATCATACTCGGCATGGCTGCGATCGAGCAACGTTGCCGGATTAAAATCAGGTTGGCCGTTTAACTGAATGATACGCTCAGCCAGCCAGTCGGCGTGTTCCTGTTCCTGGACGGCATGCTCCAGGAACTCGGCCTTGACGCCGGCGTTGTCGCGTCCGGCCACTGTGTAGTAGTGGCGCTTGTAGCGCAATATGCAGACCAGTTCGGTCGCCAGCGCACCGTTCAACATCTTGATGACCGCTTCGCGGTCGCCCTTGTAGCCGGCCGTGACCGGGCCGTCCGACAGGTTTTGCGCTGCCGCGCGGATGGCTGCCGTATCGATGCCGGCGGGTGGGGATAATGTGGATTCAGCCATGACAGTTCCTTTTCAATGGGTTCATCGGCGCGAGTTCACCGGGCGGCCCGCATCGGACAGCACGATTTCCACGCGACGGTTCAGCTGGCGGTTGCCGGCCGAGTCGTTGCCGGCCACCGGATAGGCTTCACCGTAGCCGCGGGTGGCCACGCGCGTGCCTTCAATGCCCATGGCCATCAGCGCGCTGCGCACCGCCTCGGCGCGCCGCTGCGACAGTTCCAGGTTGTGCGCCGAACTGCCGGTGCTGTCGGTAAAGCCCTCCACCATCACGCTGCGGTCCGGGTTCTGGGTCAGCACGTCGGCCAGCTTGCGCAGCGTGCGCTGGCCGCCTTCGGTCAGCACCGCCTGGTCGGTATTGAACAGCACGTCACCGAAGGTGATCACGATGCCGCGTTCGGTCTGCTTGGCCTGCAGGTCGGCCAGCTGGGCCGCCAGGGCGTCGGCCTTGGCTTGCGCGTCGCGCGTGGCGCCGGCCTGGGTCTCGGCCGCCATGCGGGCCGCGTCGGCCTGGCTGCGGGCCGCCTCGGCTTGCGCCTGGGCCTGCTCGGCGCTGCGCTTGGCGTTCTCGGCCTCGGCGGTGCGCGCGTCCAGGCGGATCTGGTCGCGCTGGCGCGCCGCGTCCGCCACCTGGGCCTCGGCGCCCTTCTGCTTGGCCACTTCCTGCGCCACGCCGATGCGCTGCTTGGCGATATAGGCGAGCTTGTCCACCTCGGCGGCATCGTCCTTGCGGGCGGCCGCTTCATTGGCGCGGTCCAGCGCGGCCGTGGCCTGGCGGAATTCCACCGGCGCATACTGCGCCACCGCAGGGTTGTTCTGGGCGGCCATGTAGTCGCCGCGGGTCTGGTCCAGCAGGCTGGTGGTGGTGGGTGCGGAGCTGCAGGCGCCCAGTGCGATGGCCAGCGCCAGCGCGGCCGGTTTGAATATCATCTTCATGGTGGTCTCCCTGGATTATTTGACGGTGGTGGTGTTGGCGCGGTCCAGCTCTTCGCGCAGCACGCGGATGTTTTCCTGCAGCGCGTCGGCGGCGGCGGTGGCCTTGGCCGAGTTGGCCTTGCTCTGCGCCAGGCGGGCATCGGCCTGGGCCTGGGTGGCCAGGTCGCGCGCGGCCTGGTAATCCTTGGCGGCCAGCGCCTGGTTGGCGCGCAGCATTTTCTCGCGCGCCGACGTCATTTCAGCCGGGGCCAGTTCGGCCGCACCGGCGGAGGTGGCGTTCTCGACCGCCGCGCGCGAGACGGCGACATCGGCGGTAGCGGGGGCTTTCTGGCTGGCACAGCCGGCCAGCATCAGCAGGGCCAGGCCGCAAATGGCGGAGCTGTATTGGATACGCAGCGTAGCGTTCATTGTTTTTCTCCTTGAATGTATGAGGGGTATCGACGTTATAAGCGTTCTGGAGAACCCATTCAGTACGGTGCCGCACATTGCACCCGCCATGCGTGGTGTAGGCTGACGCCATGCTCTCTGTATGAAAGGCCGCCCCATGACCATGCCGCGCAGAACAAAAATCGCCCTCGCCATCGGCGGCACCTTGCTCGCCGTGCCCGCCGTCGCGCTCATCGTGCTGCTCAACTACGACTGGAACCGGGCCCGTCCCTGGCTCAGCGAAAAGACCAGCGAGGCCATCGGCCGCCCCTTCTCCATCGATGGCAACCTGGCGCTGACGTGGGAAAAACAAATCGTGCCGGAGCGCGAACGCAGCTGGCGCGACCGCCTGCCGTGGCCGCATCTGGTGGCGCGCGACATCCACCTGGGCAATCCGGCCGGCATGCAGCCGGCCGAGATGGCCAGCGTGGGCGAATTCTCCTTCTCGCTCAATCCCTTCGCCCTGCTCAACAAGCAGATCTCGATCCCGGTGCTGAGGTTCGAGGCGCCCACCGTGCTGCTGCAGCGCAGCGAGGACGGCCAGAACAACTGGACCTTCGAGAAAAAGGACAAGCCCTCGCCGTGGCGGCTGGATTTGCAGCGCGTGGTGTTCAACAAGGGCACCGTGCACTACAAGGACGCGCTGGCCAAGGCCGACGCCACCGCCGAGATCGACACCATCAATGCCGATCCCACCTACGGCGTGTCGTGGAAGCTCAAGGGCCAGTGGCGCGGCGCGCCGGTTAGCGGGCACGGCAAGGCCGGCGCGGTGCTGTCGCTGCAGCAGCAGGCCACGCCCTACCCGCTGGCGGCCGACGTCAACCTGGGCGGCACCCGCATCGCCATCGAAGGCACGCTGACCCGGCCCACCGCGCTGGCCGCGCTTGACGTGAAGCTGACCATGGCCGCGCCCAGCATGGCGCGCCTGTACGGCCTGACCGGCATCGTGCTGCCGGAAACGCCGCCCTTCACGACCTCCGGGCGCCTGAAAGCCACGCTGGGCAAGGACAGCGGCCACTACATCTACGACAAGTTCACCGGCAAGGTGGGCTCGAGCGACATCGGCGGCCACATGGAATACCAGCAGAAGCGGCCGCGCGGCTACCTGAGCGGCAACGTCGAGTCGCGCCTGCTGCAGTTCGCCGACCTCGGCCCGCTGGTGGGTGCCGACTCCAATGCCAGCAAGCAGGCGCGCGGCCTGCCCGCGGTGCAGCCCAGCGGCAAGGTGCTGCCGGTGGAGAAATTCCGCACCGAGCGCTGGACCAGCATCGATGCCGACGTCAAGTTCAAGGCCGACCGCATCGTGCGCGAAAAACAGCTGCCGATCGCCAACCTGGTGACCGACATCCACCTGAAGGACGGCGTGCTGGCGCTGACGCCGCTCAACTTCGACTGGGCCGGCGGCAAACTGGCCTCGAACGTCAAGCTCGACGGCAGCGGCCGCACCGACAAGAACGCCATCCGCGCCGAACTCAAGGCCAGCGCGCGCCACCTGAAGCTCAAGGAGCTGTTCCCCACGCTGGACGGCCTGAAGGCCAGCGTGGGCGAGATCAACGGCGACGCCTCGCTCAGCGCCACCGGCGACTCGGTGGCGACCTTGCTGGCCGCCTCCAATGGCGAAGTGAAGGCCTTGATCAACCAGGGCAGCATCAGCAAGCTGCTGCTCGAGCAGATGGGCCTGAACCTCGGCAACGTGGTGCTGACCAAGCTGTCCGGCGACAAGCAGGTCAAGCTCAACTGCATGGCGGCCGATTTCGCCGTCACCAACGGGCTGGCGCAAACGCGCGAATTCATCGTCGACACCGACGACGCCGTGATCGACGTGAACGGCAGCGTCAACCTGGCCAGCGAGCAGCTGAACCTCACGCTCAAGCCCGACAGCAAGGGCTTGCGCATCTTCACGCTGCGTTCGCCGCTGTACGTCACCGGCACCTTCAAGAACCCGGACGTGAGCGTGGACAAGGGCACGCTGGCCCTGAAGGCGGGCGGCGCGGTGGCACTGGCGGTCGCGGCGGCGCCGGCGGCGGCGCTGCTGCCCTTGATCAACACCGGGCCCGGCAAGGACAGCGACTGCGGCAGGCTGCTGGCACAGGCGCGCAGCAAGCCGGTGGCGCCGCCGCCCGGCAAGACGCTCAAGGGCCGTCCGGCGCGGAAACAATAAGTAACACTTATGCCGTCGCCGGCACGCATCACCGTGCGATGGCGAACAGAACATCTTGCTGAGGGCGGTTAATCTGGCCGTGTTGCAAGCGCCTTATGCCACTCGTACCAGGCGCAATTTTTCAAGGAGCAAAGATGAAAACTCTGCAATCCCTTCCCGCCCTGCTTGGCGCGCTGATGCTGGCCGCCACGGTCGGCTGCGCATCGACGCCCACGGCTGAAAGCACCGGCGAGTACATCGACGATACGGTGCTGACTGCCAACGTCAAAGCCGCCATGGTGAACCAGCCGGAGCTGAATGCATCGGAAATCAACGTGGAAACCTACAAGGGCACGGTGCAGCTGAGCGGCTTCGTCTCCTCGCAGGCGGACATCGACAAGGCAGTGGCAGCAGCCCGCAGCATCAACGGCGTGAAAAGCGTTACCAACGACATGCGCCTCAAATAAAGGAGAACATCATGAACTACATTAAACACCTCGCGGCCGTTGCCGCCATCCTGTCCCTGAGTGCTTGCGCGGGCATGTCCCAGCAAGATAAGAATACCGCGGTCGGCGCGGCCGTGGGCGGCGTGGCCGGCTCCGTGCTGACCGGCGGCAGCGCAGTCGGCACCGTCGGCGGCGCTGCGGTCGGTGGCGTGATCGGCAACCAGGTCAACAAGCCGCCGCGTTAAGCCATCCCATCCGCGTCAGCAAAAAGGACTTCCGAGGAAGTCCTTTTTTGTTGCGGCCCGCCTTGCGGGATCACAGGAACACGTTGGCCATGCCGATGCTGCCGGTGTCCTTCACCATTTCGTAGCAGCGGCAGGACACCGCCTCCAGCCCGGCCGAATCGAGGATCTCGATATTGCCCCGGCTGTAGGTGATCAGCTTCTGGTGCTGCAGCGCGCTGGCGGCCTTGGTCACGCCGACGCGGCGCACGCCCAGCGCGTGCGCCAGGAACTCATGGGTCAGGTGGAATTTCTCCGACTGCAGGCGGTCGCGCGTGATCAGCAGCGAACGCGCCAGGCGCGCCTCCAGTACATGGAAGCGGCTGCACACGGCGATCTGGATGGCCTGCGCCAGCAAGGTGTCGGTGTAGCGGTACAGCAGGCGCTGCAAGGATTCCATGCGCGCGAACTCGGCGCAGAAGTCGGCCGCGTGGATGCGGCTTGAATGGCCGGCGCGCTGCACCACCGCGCGCACCTGCGCCAGCTCGTGCCCCAGCGCCACCGACGAGCCTATCATGCCTTCGCGCCCGACCGAGCCCACTTCCAGCGTCATGCGCCCTTCCGCCACCGCCAGCAGCGAAATCAGGCTGTCGCTGGGAAAATAGATGTACTGGATGGCCTGGCCCGGCTCGTAGAGCACGTCGCCCACGTCCGAATGCACCTGCTCGCACAGCGATTCCAGGTGCAGCAAATCGTCTTCGGGCAGGCTGGCCAGCAGCCGGTTGCCATAGTCGGGCGGCGGCATGCTGCTGTGGGCGGTGGCGAGGGTCAGGTCCATGGGGGGCGACAGTTAGCTTTTCTTCATCATGAAATGAAGGGTAGCGGCATTGAATTTCCCTGTATGTACGCTGACGCACTGAACTAGCCGCCCGGCGCGGCGAAAATCCCGTGCATCAGTCTGCAAAGGAAAACAAAATGAACACCAACTCCGTCCGTACCAACCATCCGCTGCTGCTCATCGCCGCCATTGCCGTCATCCTGTTCTGCAGCGTGGGCATCGCCGCGCTGATGGGCTGGCTGCCCAACTCCACCGGCAATCCTGCGCCGCAGCAAGTGGCCGCCGCCGCGCAGGCGCAGCAGCCGTCCAGCGACGGCGCGGCAGTGTCCTATCCCGGCTACCATCCCGGCCCCGGACCGGGCTCGAGCCTGACGCCGGTGCCGCCGCCGGCCAGCGCCGCCTACGCCGACAACAGCGCCGAAGCGGAGCGCGTGCCGGAACGCGCCTATGAACGCGCGCCCGAAGCGCAGCGCGTGGCGGCCGAGCCGGCCGTCTGCAAGAGCTGCGGCGTGGTCGAATCGGTGCGCGAAGTGACCACCCGCGCCCAGGGCAGCGGCCTGGGCGCGGGCGCCGGCGCCGTGGTGGGCGGTTTGCTGGGCAACCAGATCGGCGGCGGCCACGGCCGCCAGCTGGCCACCGTGGCCGGCGCGGTAGGCGGCGCCGTGGTCGGCAACCAGGTGGAAGGCAATATGCGCGCCACGCGCAGCTACACCATCAAGGTGCGCATGGACGACGGCAGCCACCGCACCTTCCACCGCAGCGCGCCCAACTGGCAGCAGGGCGAACGCGTGCGCGTGGTGAAAGGCGAATTGCGGCACGGTTAAAACCACGCTGACAGCGCGTAGCAATGAAATAACACTTTATGTACGGCACCGAACAGAACACGCGCCACCAAGCGCCGATACTGACAACTCCTAAATCAACATTGAGACGAGAGGGCCACTATCATGCTATATACCATCGCTGTTGTACTCATCATCCTCTGGCTGCTGGGCCTGGTTACTTCCTATACCATCGGCGGCTTCATCCACATTCTGCTGGTAGTGGCTATTATTATGATCTTGCTGCGTCTGATAAGCGGACGCGGCATTTAGCCTAAGGAGTGTCCATGAACCAAATCAGTAACAACGGCAGTAAAAAAGCCCTGGCCGGCGCGATGGCGCTGGCCATCGCTCTCGCCAGCACCGGCTGCGCCGATATGTCCGCCACCCAGCGCGGCACGGCCACCGGGGCCGGCGCGGGCGCCGCCCTGGGCGCCCTGATCGGCGGCACCACCGGCAGCCACAGTAGTGGCCGCACTGCCGGCGGCGCGCTGATCGGCGCGGCGGCCGGCGCCGTCATCGGCAATATCTGGTCCACCCGCATGGAGAACCAGAAGCGCGCCATGGAACAGGCCACGCAGGGCACCGGGGTTCAAGTGAGCAAGACCGACGACAACCGCCTGCGCCTCGAAATTCCCAGCGATATTTCCTTCGATACCGGACGCGCCGACATCAAGTCGAACTTCCGTCCCATCCTGGACCGCTTTGCCACCACCCTGAATGAAAACCCAGCCGCCACGGTCAGCATCATCGGCCATACCGACAGCACCGGCAGCGACGCCATCAACCAGCCCTTGTCGGTCGACCGCGCCTCCAACGCGCGCGACTACCTGGCTGCGCGCGGCGTCTCGCCGACCCGCATCGTGGTCGAAGGCAAGGGCTCGCGCGAACCGATCGCCTCCAACAACGACGACAGCGGCCGCGCCCGCAATCGTCGCGTGGAAATCTTCGTAGCGGAACCGCAAAGCCGAGGCTGATGCGGTATGCTGGCGGCTACGTTTAACGGGAGCCGCCATGCCATCCACTCGCAAGCTATGCCACATCCTCCCGGCCGCAGTCATTGCGGCCGCTTTCATTTTGCCCGCGTCGGCGCAGACCATCCGCCCCGGCCTGTGGGAAATCAACAATAAGGTCAGCAACGCCAAGGGCGGCAACGCCAATGCCCTGGCCGAGGCGCAAAAGCAGCTCGCCGCCCTGCCGCCCGAACAGCGCCAGATGATGGAAGCCATGATGGCCAAGCAAGGCATCGCCCTCAGCGGCGGCGCCGACGGCGGCATGAAAATCACCTATTGCGTGACCAAGGAAATGGCCGAGAAGAAGGAACTGCCGGCCGGGCAACAAGGCGACTGCAAAACCAGCCACACGCCGATACCCGGCGGCATGAACATCAGCTACACCTGCACCAATCCGCCCTCGAGCGGCAGCGGCCAGGTGCTGTTCCAGGGCGACAGCGCCTACACCATGCGCATGAATATGTCCGGCACCGTGCAGGGCAAGCAGGAGAGCATGACGGTCGACAGCACCGGCCGCCTGCTCAGCCCCAACTGCGCCGCCAGGAAATAAGCAGGCCGCCCTACGCCGCGTCCATGAAGGCGAAATACAGATCGCGCGCCTGCGTGGCCACCGGCCCCACAGGCAGCGCGCGCTCTTCATAGCGCACGCATGGCGTCACCTTGCCGTAGTTGCCGGTGTTGAAGATCTCCAGCGCCGTCAGCAGTTCCTCCGGCTTGACCGAACGCTCCTCCACCGCCACGCCGGCCCCGGCCAGCAGCTTGATCACGCGCGCGCGGGTGATGCCCGACAGGAAAGTGCCGTTGGGCACCGGCGTCACCACCTTGCCCTGCGGCGTGACGAAAAACAGGTTGGCCGTGGCGAACTCGGCCACGTGGCCCTGGCTGTCCAGCATCACCGCGTTGTCATAGCCGCGCTCCTTGGCCAGGCGCAGCGCCTTGGTGGAATTGGCGTACAGCGCCGAGGCCTTGGCATCGGCCACCGCCATGTCGGCATCCGGACGGCGCAGGCTGGACAGGCAAGCGGAAAAGCCGCTGAACGGCGGCATGGGCGCGTCGAACAAGGTCAGCGCGAAGGCCGACTTCTCGGGCACGGGGATCAGCAGGCCGTCGGTGCCGAACACCAGCGGTCGGATGTACAGTTCGGCGTCGGCCGGGAATTTGGCCACGCCTTCGCGCACCAGCTGTTCCATCTCATCCACGCTGAGCGGGCACACCAGGCCGACGCTGGTGGACGAGCGCACCACGCGCTCCAGGTGCGGACGCAGGTCGGGCATGTGGCCGCGCACCGAGCGCGCGCCGTCGAAAACGGACGAGCCGAGCCAGACGCTGTGGTCCATGGCGCCGAACAGCGGGGCATTGCCTTCGCTCCAGCTGCCGTTGAAATAGGTGAGATACATGAAGATTTCCGGGCGGTTGTTGATCACAGTCGCAAACTGTAGCACGGCTGTGGAAACACTTGCTCAGAATGAATGGCGCAGCCCCAGGTTGATGCCGCTGTTGCCCTTGCCCCGCTCGGTGGCGTTGCCCACCGTATAGCCGGCGCCGTTCTTGTTCTTGATCTTGGCGTAAGCGGCATACAGGCTGGTGCGCTTGGACAGCGCATAGGTCATGCCGGCGGCGATCTGGTCCGCATCCTGGTTGGCCAGGCTGCGGTCATTCTTGTGGATGTAGGACACCATGAAGGTGGCCGCGCCGCGCGGGATCGCGATGCCGGCCAGGATGTCGTGGCTGTTGTTGGTCGGCATGGGCGCCACCAGCGCGCCGTAGGGGTTGGACGGGTCCCACGGCGAACTGCCGATGCCGCGGTTGACGCCGTAGGCCGCGTACAGCGTGGCGGCCTTCATGTTGAAGTTGGCCGCCACCAGCGTATTGCGCGACGAATAATCGACCGCCGGCACCACGCCGGTGGCGTCCGACAGGTTGTTCTTGCGCTGGTGCGCCACGCGCAGCGTGAACGGGCCGTTCTCGTAGCCTATGGTGGCGCCGTAGGCGCGGTTCTGGCGCGTGCTGTAGGACGACTCGCCGAAACTGTAGATGGCGCCCGCGCTCCAGCCGCGCAGTTGCGGGGTGGCGTACTTGACCGTGTTGTCGTAGCGGCGCGTGGTGTAGCCGGCCAGGTTGGTGGCCGTGCCCGCCATGCCGCCCCGGAACGGGTCGGCCACGTCGATCAGGGTTTCGTACTGCAGATTGTACTGGCGGCCCAGCGTGATGGCGCCCCAGCGGCTCTCCAGGCCGACGAAGGCCTGGCGGCCGAACAGCCGCCCCTCCTCGGACTGGCCGGTATCGGCGCCCACGCCCGCCTCCAGCGTGAACACCGCCCGCACGTCGCCGCCCAGCTCTTCCCTGCCCGTCACGCCCAGCCGCGAGCCGCTGGCAACGCCGCTGCTGACCTTGGTCTTGGCGCAGGCGGCGCCGCAGCCCCGTTCGGCCACCACGCCCGCATCGACCACGCCGTACACCGTGACGGCCGAGGCGGACTGTTCCTGCGCCAGCCCTGCCAGCGGTGACAACAATGCGATGGTGCACAGTGCGGTTTTCATAATGACTACAGGTTACGCCGCGGCCACGGGTGTATCTGTGCGCGCGCTCACATTCAAACCGGTCAATTGTCGTCCGGTTGATATACATCATGGCGGGAAGGGTATAGTTTAGAAAAAACTACCAATTTACAAGCCGGAGACCAACCATGAGCACCACCGCAGCCCAGTACGCCGCCCAGTACGCCAGCAAGCGCATGTCCGCCAGCGACGCCATCCAGCAAGTGCGCGACGGCGACTTCATCATCGTGCCGTCCGGCGCCGGCGAGCCGCCCGCCCTGCTCACCGAGCTGTCCGAGCAGCGGCGCCGCTTCCGCGACGTCAAGGTGTCGCAAATTCTTGCCCTGCGAAAATACGGCTACTTCGACTGCGACACCGTGCAGCATGTGCGCCACGTCGCCCTGTTCTTCGGCGGCGCCTCGCGCGCGGCCGGCCAGGCCGGCTGGGCCGACTTCATCCCGGCCTACTTCTCCGAGCTGCCCAGCCTGATCGAACGCAACCAGATTCCGTCCGACGTGGTGTTCTCCATGGCCTCGCCGATGAACGAGCAAGGCTGGTTCTCGCTCAGCCTGGGCGCCGACTACACCATGGCCGCGGTGCAGGAGGCGCGCGCGGTGGTGCTCGAAGTCAACCCCAACGTCCCCTTCGCGCACGGCCAGTGCCACGTCCACATTTCGCAGGTGGCGGCGCTGGTGGAAAGCAGCGAGGCCATCATCGAAGTGGGCCTGCCGAAAATCGGTCCGGTGCAGGAAGCCATCGGCAAATACGTGGCCGACATGATAGAAGACGGCTCCACCCTGCAGATCGGCTACGGCGGCATACCGGACGCGGTGGTGATGCAGCTGACCGGCAAGCGCGACCTCGGCATCCACACCGAAATGATAGGCGACGGCATCCTGAACCTGGTCGAAGCCGGCGTGGTCACCAACCGCAGAAAAACCTGGCTGCCGAACAAGATGGTGGCCACTTTCGCGCTCGGCTCCAAGCGGCTGTACGACTATATGCACCACAATCCCATGCTGGAAATGCACCCCGTCAACACCACCAACGACCCCTATATCGCCGGCCAGAACGACAAGCTGATCGCCATCAACGCCAGTCTGCAGATCGACCTGCTGGGCCAGTGCGGCTCCGAAAGCATTGCCCACCTGCCCTATTCCGGCACCGGCGGGCAGGTCGACTTCGTGCGCGCCGCCAACCGCTCGCGCGGCGGCAAGGCCTTCATCGTGCTGCCCTCCACGGCCAAGGACGGCGCCATCTCGCGCATTGTCCCCACGCTCACGCCCGGCACCCACGTCACCACCGGCAAGAACGACATCAACTATGTGGTCACCGAATACGGCGTGGCCCAGCTGCGCGGCAAGTCCGCCCGCCAGCGCGCCGAAGAGCTGATCAGCATCGCCCACCCCGACTTCCGCGCCGAACTGCGCCAGGCCGCCGCCAGGATCAACCTTTGCTAAAAGCAATATGGGGTCAGGGTTAATTAGTCGGCGCGGCAATATTAACCCTGACCCCATTTTGCAGTACGGAAATGTGCGTTTGCAGCATTTCGGGTAGACTAGCGGGATGCTTAATATTCTTGAAAGCATCTCCGATGCGACCACCAGCATCGATACGCTGGTAAAACTTTTCAATGCGCTGCGCCCCAAGCGCCCTGCCGATGCGGCCCAGGCGATCGCCAACGTGCGCACCCTGACCCGGCTGCTGAAGGCCGATCCGCTGCACGCCCAGGCGCTGCGCGACTATCTGCTGCGCCTGCTCGCCGCGCGCCGCCATTCCAGCCTCTACACCGAGATCGGCGTGCTGTCGAACGACGGCTTCTTCACCGAGCTGAAACGCCGCATCGCCTACCGCGCGCTGCCGCCGGCGCTGGGCGACGAGTATCTGAGCGACGCGCTCGACCAGCTGGCCCACGAGGAAACCGACCACCTGTGGATCGGCGCCGTTCCCGCCGCCGACTGGCTGGAACTGTTCGACACCGTCTTCACCGCCGTGCCCGGCATGCGCAACGTCATGCTGCCCGGCTTGCTCGACGCGATCCGCACGCTGTCCTACCGCGTGGCCGCCATCGGCCTGGAACCGAAGCTGACCAACTTCCACACCGAAATCGAAGTCTTCGATTCGCCGTTCACCGAACAGAACCGCGAGGTGAACGCCTACCTGGAAGGCTACCGGCAACTGCTGGCGGGCCAGGCCGAACAAGTGGAGGACGCCGCCCACCTCCTGGTGATGCTGGACCAGTGCGACGCCGTGGTGGCCAAGATCCGCAAGAAGGCGCTGGCGCAAGGCACCAGCATTGCGCTGACCTATCTGCTGGTCACGCTCACGCAAAGCATCGACCGCCTGCGCAAGCTGCTGTTCCTGGTCGACACCTCCGGCGGCCTGCTGGACGCGCCCGCCGGCGAACGCCGCGCGGCCGGCATTGCCCTGATGCTGGAGCTGATCGAAGCGCACAACAAGAAGTACACGGTGCGCGACCTGCTGGCCGATAACATCCACCTGCTGGCGCGCAACGTCACCGAAAACGCCAGCCGCACCGGCGAGCACTACGTGGCCGACAACCGGGGCCAGCTGGGCGGCATGTTCCTGTCCTCGGCCGGCGCCGGCCTCATCATCGGCTTCATGGCGCTGTTCAAGATCCTGATGTCCTACCTGCGCGCCGCGCCGCTGGTGGAAGCCTTCCTGTTCAGCATGAACTACTCGCTGGGCTTCATGTTCATCCACCTGCTGCATTTCACCGTGGCCACCAAGCAGCCGGCCATGACGGCCTCGCGCATCGCCACCGGCCTGCAGAGCCGCGACGGCAAATACCTCGACATCGACAGCATGGCCGAACTGGTCAACAAGGTGTTCCGCACGCAGGTGTGGGCGGTGCTGGGCAATCTGGCCACGGCCATCCCGACCGCCTGGCTGATCGCCTTCGGCTGGCAGAAGATCACCGGCCACCACCTGGTGTCGCCGGAAAAAGCCATGCACCTGCTGCACGATATCGACCCCATCGGCAGCCCGGCGCTGCTGTACGCGGCGGTGGCCGGCGTGTGCCTGTTCCTGGCCGGCCTGATCTCGGGCTACTACGACAACAAGGCGCTCTACACCCGCTTCGCCCAGCGCATTGCGCAGCGGCGCGGCCTGGGCCGCCTCATCGGCCAGAAGCGCCTGGCCCGCCTCGGCCTGTACCTGGAGAACAACCTGGGCGGCCTGATGGGCAATTTCTACTTCGGCATCCTGCTCGGCAGCATAGGCACGCTGGGCTTCCTGCTCGGGCTGCCGATCGACATCCGTCACGTAACTTTCTCGTCTGCCAACTTCGCGACAGCAATTGTGGGACTCGATCACAATGTCAGCTGGCAACTGGTGTTGAAGTCCGTATCGGGTTTCCTGGCGATCGGCGCGGTCAACCTGCTGGTCAGTTTCGCGCTGGCGCTGTGGGTGGCGCTGCGCTCGCGGCAGGTGCGCTTCAAGCATGGCTTTGCCCTGCTGAAAGCCCTGGGCCGCCGTTTCATCACGGCGCCGGTCGACTTCTTCCTTGGGGCCAGGGACACGGCCCCCATATTGCCGGATGAGACCACCATAAAGAGATAAACCATGACACTCCCAAGCGCACGCTGCTGGCTGGCAACCATACTGACCTGCTGGTCCCTGGTGGCGTGCGCTTCACTGCCCACCGTGGCAGTGGACGACGCCAAGGCCAAGGCCGCGGTCTCGGCCGCGCCGCGCATCGAGACCGCCAACGGCAAGCTGTCGGCCAACACCAGCGAATCGCTGCTGAACAAGCGCTGGGCCAAGGGCGCGCTGGACCTGGGGCAACAGGCGGCGCTGGAGGAAGCGGCCACCGGCGTGCCGCTCATTGCCGGCAACAAGGTGCAGCTGCTGTTCGACGGCCCCGCCACCCTGACCGAAATGATGAAGGCCATCGGCGCGGCCAAGAACCACGTCAATTTCGAGACCTACATCTTCGACGAGGACATGCTGGGCAACCAGTTCGCCGACCTGCTGCTGAAGAAGCAGGCCGAGGGCGTCACCGTCAACATTATCTATGACAGCGTGGGCACCATCGGCGTGCCGCAAGCCTTCTTCGACCGCATGCGCGCCGGCGGCATCAAGCTGGTGGCGTTCAACCCCGTGAACCCGGCCAAGGTGCGCGGCAACGGCTGGAAGGTGAACAACCGCGACCACCGCAAAATCCTCATCGTCGACGGCAAGGTGGCCTTCACCGGCGGCATCAACATCAGCGACACCTATTCGAAAAGCTCGCCGTTCCGCTCCAAGGCCAAGCCCACCGACAAAAAGGACGTGGGCTGGCGCGACACGCACGTGAAGATCGAAGGCCCGGCCGTGGCGGCCTTCCAGTGGCTGTTCATCCAGGCCTGGACCCAGCAGGACAGCGACGACCTGCGCGACGCCGACTACTTCCCCAACCCGGTGATCGCCGGCGACCGCATCGTGCGCGTGCTGGGCAGCGCGCCGGGCGGTAAGTTCGAAATCTTCAAAGCCTACCTGCTGGCCATGCAGGAGGCGAAGAAATCCATCCACATCACCATGGCCTACTTCGTGCCGGACCAGCAGACCATGGACGCGCTGACGGCCGCCGCCAGGCGCGGCGTGGACGTGCGCCTGGTGCTGCCCAGCGTGTCCGACAGCGGCCTGGTGTGGCACGCCGGGCGCGCCAAGTACGACGAACTGCTGGAAGCGGGCGTGAAGATCCACGAATTGAAGCTGGCCGTGCTGCACGCCAAGACCGCCGTCATCGACGGCGTCTGGTCCACCGTGGGTTCGACCAATCTGGACACGCGCAGCTTCCTGCACAACAGCGAAGTGAGCGTGATCGTGATGGGCGACTCTTTCGGCGCCGAGATGGAGCGCGCCTTCCAGGAGGACTTGCGCAACTCCACCGAGGTGAAGCTGGAGCAGTGGCGCCACCGGCCTTGGGGCATGCGCATGAAGGAATGGTCGGCGCGGTTTATGGATTACTGGCTGTAGCGTCCCGGTAAGCGCCGACGTGCGCCTTGAGTGCGCGGAAGCTCACGCCCCGGTCGTCGCCCAGCAGGAAGGCGCGCACCCCGCGCGCCAGCCATGCGGCATGCTGTCCGGCTTCGCGCGGGATGGCGCAGAACGGCACCTGGTGCGCCCGGCAGGCGTCGGCCACGCGGCCGATGGCCGCCTGCACCTGCGGATGCTGCGCCAGCCCCGGATGACCCAGCGACTGCGACAGGTCGATGGCGCCTTCCAGCACCATGTCGATGCCCGGCACCGACAGGATGCTGTCGATATTCTCCACGCCCTGCGCATCTTCTATCATTGCCACCACCATGATTTCGCGGTTGGCCTGCCCGAAATAGTCCGTCAGCGGAATGGCGCCGAAGCCCGTGGTGCGGCCGCCGCTGATGCCGCGCCGGCCCAGCGGGTGGTAGCGGCTGGCTTGCACGGCGGCGCGCGCGTCGTCCGCCGTGCAGACGTGCGGCACCACCACGCCCATCGCGCCCGCGTCCAGCGCGCGCGTGATGTCCGCGCCGCCGCCCGCCGGCACCCGCACCAGCGCCGGCAAGCCCGCGCACTCGGCGGCGCGCAGCATATGCTCCAGCGTTTCCGGGTTGACGCAAACATGCTCCGTGTCGAGGATGACGAAGTCGTAGCCGGCGCAGGCGATCATCTCCACCATCAGCGCGCACGGCATGGAATTGAGCAGGCCGTGCACGGCGCCGCCGCCGGACAGCTTTTGCCGCAGGCGGTTAGGCTTCAGCATGCAGATACCATTGATGCGGATGCCGGTGCCGCAGGAAGTCATGGTGCGATATGTGCCATGCGTAGGCGCCCGCCAGCGGGAACACCAGCACGTCGCCGCAGCGCACGCGCGACACCGGCACATCGAAAGCCAGCACGTCTTTCGGCGTGCACAGCTGGCCTACCACGCTGACCGCCGTGTCCTGCGCCTGCGGCCGCGCGTACGGATAGGGCCAGTCCTCCACCGGCATCACATGGAAGGGGTGGCTGTGGCCCTGGGCGGGCGGCGTGCGGAAATGGTGCGTACCGCCGCGTCCGACCACATAGGTCTTGCCATAGCTGGCCTTGATGTCGATCACTTCCATCGCGTAGTAGCCGCACCAGGCCGTCATGTAGCGCCCCAGCTCGAAGCGCAGTTTCACGCCGGGCATGGCTTCCTGTTGCATCAGGCGCGCCAGCTCCGAGCAGAAGCCCTGCCAGTCGAACTGCGCCTGCTCCTCGCGGTAGTTGACGCCGATGCCGCCGCCCACGTTGATGTGGCCGATCTCCAGGCCGTGCTGCGCGCACCACAGCTTGACCTGGCGCAGGTAGCTGGCCATCAGCCGCAGGTGCGCCTGCGCGTCGAGCTGATGCGACAGCAGGTGGAAGTGGAAGCCGCGCAGCGCCAGCTGCGGGTAGTCGCGCAGCCGCGCCAGCGCTGCCGGCAGCCCGGCGGCGGGGATGCCGAACGGCGTGGGTTTCCCGCCCATCATCAGGCGCGTCTCGGCCAGGCCGTCCAGCGCCAGGTTAATCCGCAGCAGCACCGGCACGCGGCCGCCCGGCGCCACGTCCGCGCGCCGCGCCGCCAGGCTGCCCAGCCGTTCGATTTCGTGCACGCTCTCCAGGTGCAGCCCGTCCACGCCCAGCTCCAGTGCGGCTTGCAGTTCGCCATCCAGCTTGCCCGGCCCGCTGAAGATTACCGGCGTGTGCGGGAAATGCTCCCTCACCCACGCCAGTTCGCCGCCGGAGGACACCTCGAAGCCGTGCACCAGCGGCGCCAGCGTGCGCAGCACCGGCAGCTCGGAATTGGCCTTGATCGCGTAAAACAGCTCGCACTGCTGCGGCAATGCCGCCATCGTGCGCGCGGCGTGCGCGTGCAGGGCCTGCATGTCGTACACATAAGCGCACAACGGCTCGCGCGCCTTGGCCAGGGCATCCTGCAGCCCCGCCCGCAGGCGCCCGAACACCGCATCCATCCTCAATTCCATGCGGCCTCCCGCGGCGCCATGGGATTGCCGACCGCGACATAGGTGGTGGCGCGGTCGGCGCGTTTGAAGAAGCGGTTCAGCAAATTGGTCTTGCCGGGCAAGGGCGCGCCGGCCAGCAGCTCGCCCAGGCGGGCTGCCGACTGGCTGTCCCCGTGCAGCTGCTGGTAGCGCGCGACGTGATGCCGCACCACCGCCCACAAGCGCTTGCGCAGCAAGGCGTCGCGGCCGGCCAGCTGGTCCACCGCCTCGCAGAAGTTGTTGACGAACAGGCAGTAGGCGATGCGATTCCAGCCCAGGTCCGCGCTGTACCACAACGCCGTACGGGCCGCCTCGCTCACGCCGCGCAAGTCATCCGCGCTGTAGCGTTCGCGGGTCAGCTTGACGCCCTCGAAGTCGCGCAGGAAGACCTGGCACGGCAAGCCGCCGGCCACGCCCACCAGCACGTTCTGCAAGTGCGGTTCAAAGATCAGCCCATGCGCGAAATAGCAGTACAGCACCGGATACATCAGCTCTTCCACGTAGCACGAGAACCAGCGCTCGGCCATAGCGGTATCGCCGGCGCCGGTTGCGGCAGTGGTGCCGCCGCGCGCTTGCGCCACCAGTTCGCGCAGGCGCGCGGCGCCATGCACATGGTTGCCGAACAGCGCGCCGGCCAGCAGCGGCACCGCGCCGGGACGCAGGAAGTCCTGCCAGCCGCGCCGCAGTATCATGCCGAACGCTTCGCTCACGTCGCGGTCGCCGGCCGCGTCGCCGGACTTCAGGTCCACGCTCATGAAGGCCGGCTCCTCCAGCACCTCCAGGCCGGCAAAGCGCTGCTTCAGATCCGGCATCAGCCCGCGCATGATTTCGCTGACCTGCAACGCGCCTTCCAGTTCATAGTGTGCGTTCTTGCGCACGCAGTTGGTGATGCGGATATTCAGCGAGCACTTGTAGAAGTATTGCTGGTCCGGGTGGTACAGCGTGCGGATGGACGAGGTGGGGAAATAGTCGGCGCCATGCGGGCCGAGGTAGCGCAGCTTGCCCTGCTCCAGCGCGGCCGCCACCAGAGGATGCTCCAGCAGGTGGCTGGCCTGCCACGGATGCACCGGCAGCAGCGCATGGCTGTCGTCCGGCGCCAGGCCGGCGCTTGCGCCGCCACGATCCGGTCGCAGCTGCGCTCCAGCAGGGACCGCTGCATCAGGTGCTCACGCCGCACCGCGAAATAGTGCAGCGGGAAGCGCGCGCCGGTTTCCGGCGAGTAGCGCAGCATGTCGGCGTGGGTCACGCCCTGGCGGCTCTTCGGCGCCGGATGGAAGGGGTGGCCGAACAGCAGCGACTGCTCGGAGGCGATGAAGGCGGCGGCCGGCTGCGCGGCGAACGGGCCGGGGTCGGCCACCGCCAGCACAGCCGCCGTCACGCCCACGCTGTCGCGCATCTGCTGCATCAATTCCTCGTTATGGCCAGTGCCGGTCTGCTGGCCCAGTTCGCGCAGCAGCGTAGCGGCCAGCGCTTCCCAGTCCAGTATCGCCCACGGCTTGCCGTCGGTCTTGGCGTAAAACGCCGAAACGTAGCTGAAGTTGCCCGTGTGCGACGGTGCGGCGACGGCCACCAGCAGCCGCGCACGCGTGTGCGGCAACGCAATCTGCAGCACGCCCGGCCCTGCGGCGCCGCCGGCACCGGCCACGGCGGCGCGCATGGCCATCCGCAGGGACTGCGGCCAGTCGTCCTGCGCGCCGGGCGGGCCCACCTGAAGCTGGCCATGCGGCGCCGCCACTTCGCGGCAGTAGCAATTGAGCAGGGTTTCCATCGCGCGGCGCGCCGCGTCCAGTTGCGCATCCGCTTGCGCGTGTTGCGGGAAATTCGCGGTCATGACTTTCATGGTTTCTCCAATGCGTATTTTTGTGTGGGGGCGCAGGCCAGCGCCGCGGCATACAGGCCGCAGGCCAGCATCACGCCGGCGCCGGCGATGAAGGGCGCGCGCAGGCCGGTTTGCTGCACCATCAGGCCGGCGGCCAGGCCGGCCGCGACTGCGCCCCATTTGGAACTGCTTTCGAACCAGCCGAAGGTGTGGCCTGCGTTGTCATGCTGAACCAGGCTGGCGATCAGGCCGTGCAGCGCGAGATAGGCCAGCGTCATGCCCAAGCCCATCAGCACGCGCCAGGCGGCCAGCGGCTGCCAGTGCGCGCCGCCGCTCCAGGCCTGCCCGGCGAGCGCCAGCGCCAGCAACGCGCAGGCGCCCGCCATGGTGGCCGGCAGGTGGCTGCGGCCCAGCCAGCGGCTCAGCGGCACGGCGCACAGCAGGTACACCAGGTGCGGCAGCCCGAACAGCAGCCCGGCAATGGCTGGCGTGGCCGCGCCTGCCTGCGCGTAGCTGACGAAGTACGGCATGGTGGCGACGGTGGCGAACACGAACAGCCATTGCAGCAGGTAGACCTGGCGCGGCGTGGCGGCCACCGCTTCGACCCTGGCCGCCTGCGCCTTGGCCGCCTTGGCCGCGGCGCCGCTGGCCGGCAGCAGCCAGATGCCGAGCGCCGCGCACAGCGGCAGCGCGGCCAGCCAGCGGTACAGCAGCAGCGGCGAACCGGTCTGCATCAGCAGCCAGCCCAGTCCCAGCGGCGCGATCACCAGTGCGGCGCGGGCCGACCACTGCATCAGCGTCAGGCTGCGCATCAGCGCCGCGCCGCTGACCACTGTGGCCAGGTAGGCGTTGGAGGCCGAGAAGGTGCCGCCCAGCAAGCCTTGCAGCACCAGCGCGGCGACGAACCACTCTACGCTGGGCGCGAAACTGGCCAGCAGGAAGCTGGCCGCCAGACCGAGCTGGGCGCGCAGCAGCAGGCGCTTCTTGCCGTAGCGGTCCGCCAGCCGGCCCCACCACGGGCTGCTGAGCGCCGTGAAGAAGGTGGGCACCACGTATAGCCAGCCGGCCAGGAAGGGCTGGCCGCTGTGCAGCGCACCTTGCAGGATCAGCGCGAAGAATGGCGGCATGCCCAGCGCCGCGAACGCCGCCACGAAGTGGCACAGCATGACGGTACCGATCACCAGCCCCGGGCGGGTGCCGCCCGCCACGGCCGCTGCGCTCATGCCGGCCTCAGGAAGTTGGGCGCGCTGCGGCCGTAGAATTTGTTCACGTCGGCCGCGCCGGTTTCGCTCTTGTCCGACAAGGTGGCCGCGACCAGCAGGCATTTCAGGTACAGGCGCTCGTCCTCCAGCAGCACGCGCCGCGCCAGCGATGCGTCCTCGCCCTCACCTTCCAGCTGCGCCAGCACCCGTTCCACGCACGCACGCACACGCCCATGCAGCGCGGATGGCTCCACCTTGAGCGCCTGCGCATAGCGTTCCGCCAGCACGGCGATATTCAGCTGCAGCGTGATGGTGATGAACATCTGCGCCAGCGGCAGCGCGTCGGCCACGGCGATGCGCTGGTCCTGCAGGTCCGCCACGTGCGCGGCCAGCTGCGGCCAGCGCCGCGCCAGTGCGCCGGTGTGGATGCGGGCCGCGTCGTTGTCCTTCAGCAGCAGGCGCAGGCGCGGCCAGCCCTGCCGCTGCCCCAGCACCAGCACCGAGTTCTGCTGGTTGGACTCCAGCGCCACGCCATAGCGCAGCCACAGCGTCAGATGCAGGCCCAGGGTCAGGTCCAGGTAGTCGTCGAAGAACGCCGTCAGCTCGCCGTCGTAATAGCGCTGGGCCAGCTCCTGCGCCACGATGCCGCCGTGCGGCGCGGTGGCCGTGAGCGCAGCGACCGACACCACCGAGCAGCCTTGCAGCGCCGCGTCGGGATAGCGCCGCAGTATGTAGCCGAGGAACATGCGGTGGTCCGCGTGCGCGCCCGCCTGTTCGCCGGTGAGCAGCAGGCGCTGCGCGTAAGCCGGCTCGCGCGCGGCAATGGCGCCCAGCAGGGTCTGGATACTGTGGCCGTCGCGGATGGTGCTGGGCTTGATGGTGCGGATGTTGCGGGCGCCCAGCGTGCGTATCGTCAGCGGCACTTTCAGGTGCCACTCGGGCGCCTCCAGCAGCACCACGGTGCGCACCGACAGCGTGGGCGCCACCGACAGCCAGGGCTGCGGCGCGGCGATGGCCCGCCCGGCCAGGCCGCAGCCTTCCAGCATGGCGTCCAGCTGCGCGCCCCACACAAAGGGATGGACCGGCAGCAGCACATGGCTGTCCGCCAGCGCCGGCGCCAGGCCGACGTCGGCGAAACCCGGCCACCCGGCCGGCCAGCCGCCGTCCGGCGCGGCAGGAGCGTCCGGCAAGCGCGCCGGCGCCGCCCCGCCTTCGGCGAACACCAGCTCGCGCGGCAACGCCAGCCAGCGCAGCTGGAATGGCCGCTGGCATTCCGGTCCGTAGGCTTCCAGCGCGGCGCGGTCGAAGCCCAGCTTGGCGCGCGCGGTAGGATACAGCGGGTGGTCGTGGAACGCCGCCACCCGGTCGTAGTGCAGCAGGGAGGCGCTCCAGTCCAGATCCTGCGCGGCCGCCGCGTCCATGCGCAGCGCGCCGAACCAGCGTTCGCGCTCGGTGTCCGCGATGCGGCGGTGCTCCACCGCCAGGCTGCACTCGGCCGCGAACGAGGAGAACAGCGCCTGCGCCTGCGGCGCCAGGCCGCGCGCAAAGCAATCGAGGATCTGGTCCAGCGTCAGCAGCTCGGTGTAACGCACGCCCTCCTGCCACAGCAGGGGCGCGGCGGTGCTGCGCCACTGCTGCATGAAATGCGCCGGCTGCACCGGTATCCACAACACGCCGCCCTGCAAATGGGGCAGCCGCAGCCACTGGGCGCCGCTGGGACGGCTCCACGCGCCGGGATAGCCGGCCAGCTGCTCCGCGCCGGCCAGCGTGGCCTGGCTGACGCAGCCGCGCACATCCTCGCGCAGCAAGGCATCGAGCACGCGCTGGCGGATATAGCTGTCCTCCGCCCGCATGTTGACGGCCGCGCTCAGCGCGCGCAAGGCGCTGCCGCGCCTCACGCTGCAATCTCCCACACCAGGCCGGCGCTGACGCGGTCCATGGCCAGCGCCAGGCTGTGCGCGTCGCGGCCGGTGCCGCGCAGCACGCCGAGGTAGTCCTTGTTGGAGTTGCTGAGCCGGATCTGCTCGCCCTGCTCGCACAGCGGCTGGTAATGCCACTGCACGCCGTCGCCGCCGGCGCCGAAGGCGGACGGCGACGCGGCCAGCCGGCCTTCCTCGGCAGCGGTGAAGTAGCGTATCAGCGCGGCGTTCTGCGCCGGCTTCAGGTCCGGCAGCGGCTGGCCCAGGTAGAGCCGCAGCACGGTCTCGAACAGCGGGATGTGCAATGTCTCCTGCAACAGGAACTCGCGGTAGTCGCCGATGTTGCGGTAGTTGATCTCGATCAGGCGCGGCCCGGTGGCGCTGAGCACGAACTCGGTGTGGCAGGCGCCGAAGCCGATGCCGAAGCGCTCTATCATGCGCACCACCTGCGCTTCCTGCTGCGCCGTCAGGCCGGTGCCCCAGCGCGCTTCCAGCTCCACGAAGTACGGCGGCGGCGACAGGCTGACCTGGAAGCCGCCCAGCACGCACAGGCGCTCGCCGTCGCCCAGCGTCTCCAATGTATACAGCGGGCCGGGGATGTATTCCTCCAGCAGCAGCGGCGCGCCCGCTTGCGACTGCCAGATGGCGGCGCATTGTTCGCGCAGTTCGTCCTCGGTGGCGGCCAGCGTCACCTGCTGGCTGGCCACGCCTTCGCGCGGCTTGACGATGCACGGATAGAGCACCTCGTCCACCAGCCGGTCCAGGTCGTCCTGGCTGCAGGCCAGGCCGAACCACAGCGGGTCGAGCCCTTCCGCCTTCAGGTGCTCGCGCATTTGCGCCTTGTTCTTGGCGCGGTAGGTCACGTGCCAGTCCTTGTGCGGCAAGCCGAAGTAGTCGGCCGCGACGGCGGTGCTGGTTTGCAGGTGGTCGCTATTCGAGAACAGCGCGGCCGGCGCGGCGGCACGCGCGCTGAGCACGTCGATCACGGCCAGCGGGTTGAACACGTCGCAGGCGACGATCTCGGCCGGGTAGGCGGGCAAGCCGGCCTGGTTGAAATGCTTGCGGTGGGCGTCCGCATGGTCGCTCAGCAGCACCACGTTCAGGCCCAGGGCCCTGGCTGCGGGCAGGAAGCCCAGGTTGACAGAATCGGTAGGCACGTGGGCCAGGATGATCAAGTCTTGCATCGTGTTCCTCATTCTGTGGAGACGGATGACTTGCTTGCTTCCGCGGGCGGGAAGTGGCTGGCTTGGAGCAGCGATAATACTGTGAATACGAATCATTATCAATTAAAAGTTGTTTTTATTTATAGATTGCAATATGATATTGAGAATCATTTGCATCTAATTTGTATTTAGCCAGCCGCCGCCAGCCGAATCGTCGAATCCATCATCCAATCCAACATCCATTCCGTTCTCGAGGACTCCGCATGGCACTGAAGAAAACCCCGCTGGCGCTGCTGCTGGCACTGAGCTTCCCCGCCCTTACCCACGCCCAGGTCGACGCCGCCAGCGGCGCCGCCGATGGCGTGATGCCCACCGTGACCGTGGTGGGCGCCGCCGATGCGGAAGGCTATAACCCGGTCAAGTCGTCCAGCGCCACCAAGACCGACGCGCCGCTGCGCGACATCCCACAAACCGTGAACGTGATTCCGCAAACGCTGCTGCGCGACCAGGGCGTGCGTTCGCTGAATGACGCGCTCAAGGCCGTGCCGGGCGTGGGCATGTCGCACGGCGACGGCCAGCGCGACCAGGTCACCATCCGCGGCTTCTCCGCCATCGCCGACCAGTTCATCGACGGCATGCGCGACGACGCGCTCTACTTCCGCGACCTGTCCAACATCGAGCAGCTGGAAGTGGTGAAAGGCCCGGCCGCAGTGCTGTACGGCCGCGGCTCGTCCGGCGGCCTGATCAACCGGGTGACCAAGAAGCCGGGCGTGGACATCAGCGAAGTGGCGCTGCAGGTGGGCAGCTGGGCGCAGAAGCGCGGCGAGTTCGACCTGGGACGCAACCTGGCCGACAGCGGCGTGGCCTTCCGCGTCACCGGCGCGGTGGAAGACGCCGACAGCTACCGCGACCAGCAGTTCCTGGAACGCCAGGCGCTGGCGCCGTCGGTGCAGTTCAAGCTGGGCGCCGCCACCACCCTGCTGCTGCAGGCCGAGTACCTGCACGACAAGCGCGTGACCGACTTCGGCATTCCTTCCTACCAGGGCCGGGTGGTCGACGTGGCGCCGGGCACCTACTACGGCGCCGCCAACGCCAGGGACAACGACTTCAGCGACGCGCGCGTGAAAGCGGCCGGCGTCGTGCTGGAGCATGCCTTCAGCGGCACGCTCAAGCTGCGCAACGCCTTCCGCTACTACGACTACACGCTGAACCGCAACAACACCCTGGTGGGCTCGGTCAACGAAGCGGCCAGGACCGCCTCGCTCACGCGCGGCAATGTGTTCCGCGCCGAAGACGGCTACTTCAACCAGACCGAGCTGGTTCAAAAGGCCGAACTGGCCGGCATGCAGCACCAGATCCTGTACGGCGTGGAATTCGGCCAGCAGGACAAGGAAGTGCTGAACCGCTCGCAGGCCAACGTGGCCACTGTGTCGCTGTTCAACCCGGTGTCGCCGGCCGTGCCCTTTACCGCCGGCGGCGCGCCGAGCGCCAACAACCTGTCCAGGTTCGACGTGAGCAGCGGCTACGTGCAGGACCAGCTGGCCCTGTCCGCCAACTGGAAGGCCCTGGCCGGCGTGCGCTACGACCGCTTCGAACAGAAGACCATCGAGCGCCGCGTGAACCAGCCCAACCTGGCGCGCACCGACAGCACCTGGAGCCCGCGCGCCGGCCTGGTGTACCAGCCGGATGCGCAGCAGTCCTACTACGCGTCGTTCAGCAAGTCCTACCAGCCTTCCGGCGAAACGTTTGCGCTGGCCGCCAACAACGCCGACATGGCGCCGGAGCAGACCCAGAACAAGGAACTGGGCGCCAAGTTCGACCTGCTGGGCGGCCGCGCGTCGCTGACCGCCGCCGTGTTCCGCCTGCAGCGCGACCACATCAAGGCTACCGACCCGGCCACGAACAAGATCATCCCGATGGGCACGCAGCGCACCGATGGCCTGGAACTGACGTTCGCGGGCGACCTGGGCCAGGGCTGGCAGGCCTGGTCCGGCTACTCCTGGCTGGACGCCACCATGATCGCGTCCATCGCCAAGGATGACGGCCAGTTCGTGCAAGGCAAGCGCGCCACGCTCACGCCGCGCCACAGCCTGAACGTCTGGCTGAGCAAGGCCTTCAACAGCCACTGGGGCGCGGGCGCGGGCCTGAACTATGTGGGGGAACGCTTTGCCAATCCGGGCAATACGGTGGCGCTGGCAGGTTTCACCACGGTGGACGCCATGGCCTACTACCGCGCCAGGGCGGTGGAAGTGCAGCTGAACGTGATGAATTTGCTGGACCGCGACTACATCGTGGCCGGCCACGGCTCCAGCAAGTTCCTCAGCCTGCCCGGCGCGCCGCGCTCGGCGCAGCTGACGCTGCGCTACAGGTTCTAAGCCGGGCTACGCCGCTGCGGGCCGGGTCGATTCCCACACGTCGCCGTTGCGGCAGAACACTTCGCTGCTGGCCAGTTCAAAACTGGCCAGCGCTTCCTGCCAGCTGTAGCGCTCGACGGTCAGCCGCCCGGTCTCCACGCGGATGGCGTTGAACGAGTTTTCCTCGCCGCGCTTGCGGGTCGAGGTGGCCGTGCCGGCCTGCACCACCAGCGCCGCGTAGCCGGCGATCTTGTAGCGCCGCGAGCTGTTGGCCGCGTGGCTGGAATGCAGGTGGCCGGCCAGCAGCAAGTCCACACCGCAGTCGGCGAAGGCTTCCATCGCCATCGGCGCGCGGTCCACCAGGTCGTCCTTGTCGAAATGCTCGGGCAGGTCGAACGGGTGGTGCGTCACCACCACGTGCGTCAGCCCGTCCGGCAGCGCGTTGAAGCGCTCGCGCAGCCGCCCCACCTGCTCGCGGTTGACGCGGCCATCCTTGAAGGTCAGCGAACGCGCCGTGTTCATGCCCAGCACGGCGATTTCATCGTCCACGTACTCCGGCGCCAGGTTGGCGGTGATGTGGCGGCGGTATTTCACCAGCGGCGTGAAGAAGCGCGCCACCACGTTGTAGAGCGGAATGTCGTGGTTGCCCGGCACCACGATCTGCGGCCCCGGCAAGGTGTCCAGCCAGGCCCGCGCCGCCTTGAACTGGGCGCTGCGGGCGCGCTGCGTCAAGTCGCCCGACACCACCACCACATTTGGCCGCAGGGCTTCCACGCGCGCCTTCAGCGGCGCCAGCAGGGCCTCGTCGACGCGGCCGAAATGCAGATCCGACAAATGCACCAGCGTACGCATGGCGTTCTCCTTTCGTTCTCACTTATTTCGGCACCACCACCGTCAGCGCGCCCGCGCGCATGCGGTAGGACAGCGGCGTTTGCATCACGGTCACTTCCCCGTCGGTCGCCACGCGGATGCGGGCATTGCCGTGCTTGCGGCCCTTGCGCGTATCTATCGTCATTTCCGTGGCCAGCAGCACGTCGAAGTCGCGCTGCTGCGCCAGCGTGCCGCTTAGTGCATGCCAGGCCAGCCGCACCAGTCCCAGGCGGCTGGGGCGCTGCGCCACGTACAGGCTCAGCATACCGCCGTCGATGCGGCTGCGCGCGCCGATATTGAAGCCTTGCATCAGATATTCGTTGTTGCCGATGAATACGAAGGGTGTGCGCCGGGCATGCTCTTCGCCATTCACGCTCAGCCGCACGTTCAGGAAAGGAAAGCGCCGCAGCGCCGCCAGCGCGGCCCAGGTGAACGCCAGCCACTTGCCGCGCCCCAGCCGGCTCTGCTGCTTCTCGCGGTCGCGCACGATGTCCGGGTACAGGCCGAGGCTGGAGTTGTTGAGAAAGATGCGGCCGTTGACTTCCCCCACGTCCACCCGCACGTGGCCGCCGGTGGCGATGGTGGCGATGGCCTGGTCCAGCTCGAGCGGAATCTGCAAGTCCTTGGCGAAGTGGTTCAGCGTGCCGAGCGGCAGCACGCCGTAGGCCACGTCGGTGCCCGCCAGCACCGACGCGACGGCAT